>CAMYVI010000231.1 GCA_947302185.1 uncultured Lachnospiraceae bacterium | reverse complement strand
TTGAATTTTCGAGATACAAGATATTGAACGGCGACAGATCCAGGAGCATATATCCCATGCCACACCAGAGCTTAATAAGTTCCGCAAGCCTTTTTATGATATTCAGCTGTTCATTAATACTGATTTTTTCCCTGCACACATCGGACAGATTCTTTCCCCTGTATGCTTTGAAGATATGATACAGATTATCATTTTTTCCGTAGCCGACGCCAATCAGATCAGGGATTGTCGATTTAAGCTCAGGGACCCTGTCCACCATCCTGTATGCTTCTATATTGTCATCAAACTGCCGTTTTCTACTGCTAAATTCATTAGGTTCGCTGATTGAATCAAAATTAAGACTGTGGTCTGTAGTTCTTTTAATTCCGGAAATATCAGGATACAGTTCCTTGATAATAATTGGAATGGGATAGTCAGAACCTGCGGGGCGATAGGTTCCCTCATATGTGACGCACGTCGAGCCTTCTCCGATGACCCGGGCAATTTGAATCTCTGTTTCCGTAAAGTTGTCCGTGCTGTCTCCATCGCGCACAAGGCATATTTTCAATGTATCATGCTTCTTGAGATATTCTCTTTCCTGCTTTTTCATAATCTGCGCCTCTCCCTATATCACCCGAGTTCATAGATCTGCCCTTCAAACCACAACGTGACGGCTATCATCCCACGCAAGTATGTGGATTTGTCGCCGTTTGCTTTAGTGAGACGTTGGCAGCGTGAATTATATGTTTATCTCACATTCCTGGCTGGTATCCGGAATAATATCCCATTCTGTTCTTTTTCCTGCCTTACTTGTGACAGTAATTTTATATTTTGCTCCCTTTCTCGTGGCAAGTCTCGGAAGCGTGATGATCCGCGGGCCCTTTTTCTCCAGCCCTTCTCCCCACATTTCCTCTGTACCGTCCGGCAGAGCGCGCACGACCTTCCAGTCCCACTCACCGAGCTTATCGGTAATATTTACTTTAATATACTGTGTCATAGGATGCTTATCTGAAAAAATCGACCTGTACAGCTCCATCGAATTCTCACTAATGAGTATTCTTCGCAGGAACTCATCATAGGGATTTCCTGGATATAAGGTCATGAAACCGCACCTGCTCATAACAACATTGCATCTGGTCGTAAAATCGTCAATCAGTCCCTGCGTTCTCGACACACCTTGCGCGTAGCTGTCAGAAGAGTGATCCTCCGATACAAAGTTCAAAAAACAAAGTGTGAGCAGCAGATCTCTCGCCTTTACTTCAGATTTTGGAAATTGTGAGACACTGCTGTATGAAAGTCTGGCAGCATTGAACTCTGCCGTATTAAGAAAATACGACGGCCCATAACTGGTCACTCCCCTGTACTCTTCGTCGCCGTACAGATAGCGGAACAGTGTGTAATAATTCGCTTTTGCTTTCTTCTTTTTGTTTTTATCGGTCGCGGTCGGATCTGTTGCGCTGACAGGTTTTTTATTTGTAACACTAAAAATACACAGCCCGTCAATATCCGGTCTTACATCAAAATATATGCTGCTGCCGGTATCTACTACCCTTATCTTCTTTTCATGTTTTTCCTTTTTTTCATTTTTTCTGTTCCACAATTCAGCGGCATTCATAAGATTGACCGGCACATCTGCAGTAGACGCCCTGTCGGCTGTCTCATCCTTTCTTACCTTGTACCGGTAAGCCTTCCCCTTATATGCAAAGCTGAATATCGTTCCCTTATATATTGTTGTTCCGGGTGCGCATACAATGACAAGCGTGCCTTCTTTGCCCTTTCTGGTGGTAGTAAAGCGGAGCGCACTGCCGGGATGTACTTCTAATTTGAGCGGCTCTGCATCTGTGTATTTTTCCGCCACTTCATATCGTGGACTTGATGCCGGTGTCGAATCTACCCGGAATAATCCCTCCACATACTTTTCTTTTACAATCATTGCAGGAACATCGTCATCCGGCTGAGCTTCAGTGATCGGCTCGACCTTTACGCTAAGTTCCCTTCGGCGTTCCGCACTGAGTTGTACATCCTCAGTCGTCTCGTAAAAAGCAGGGACCGCTTGTCCGTTTTCCTTTATATTGGAATCTCCCTTCAGGCAATGTCCTTTTCTGAGCACACAGTCTGATTTCACAGAATACTTCAGCGTGAGCGGGCTGCATTTCTGTCCCAGATTGTCGTCATCACTGCTATTTTCTTCCTCTTCAGTCATATATCTTTTTATTTCCACAGTCAGTTTTTCAAGTAATTTATCAAGTTCCTCATCAAACACCCAGTCCAGGATATCATGAAGCTCAGGAGAATAATTGTTGACATCTTTTCCTAAGTATTCCATCATGTCCGATACTTCATTCTGGACTGTCTGAGATTCCGCATTTGCACTTTTTATACCCTTAAAAGCATCCGGATGTCCTGCTTTATTCTTCCGGATCTTGTATTTATCACACAGCACTTTATAGAGCTGAAAACGATTATCATAATTATTGGCTGAATCCTCGTACTGCAGAGCAATATACGTCAAAATTTCTTCTCTGTTAAAAAAGTTGGTCCCTGTGCGGCGCAGGACCTTATTAAGGAAAATAGTAAATTGATCGCTGTCCATATTAAAAGCAAAAGCAATATCGCGAAGATACGGAAAGTTGAAGTTGAACAGCATGTCATGAAAATAGTCTATCCACTCATCATCTTTGTCTTCATCGGTTTTTTCTTTCATTGCATCGAATAGGTTCATGACATTTCTGACTCGAAGGGACAGTTCTCTCAGGAGATTTTCCTCAGGTTCCGGCTCTCCGGGCTTCTTCCCTGGTCCGCGGCCTGTCATGACCTTTTTGAATTCTTTTCGCTTAACCGCCTCAGTTCTTGCAGCATATTTCACAGCAAATCTTTCTGCAAATGCATTCAATCTGTCAAGCTCAGATCTATCCTTGGGAAATCCAGTCCTATCCGCCAAAAAAGATATAATGAATGACGATGCCGGGACTTGCCTGATGCTTTTCATACTGTCAAAAAACGGACGCGCATCTCCGCTTCCTGCTTTATCATCAAAATCGCAGTTCGCCATGGCATCCCACAGTTTGCCTATATCCGCAGTAAATCCTCCGGACTCATTGGCAATATCATATAAGTATTCAAAACGTTTATATGCTTTATCAAGTTCCTGCGTCTCACCCGAATGGACTCCAAAGTCTAAGTCATAATTATTATTCATAATGTACCTCCAAAATCACTTTTCCCCATATCCCCGACCGGATAATCTCTATACGTCTGCTGATTTTAATCAATATAGTCAAATTATAGCATTATGAGATGCCGATTTACAGCACAATAGCCGAATTATGCGGAAGCCTACTAATTTCATACAAGCACGCATCTAAGACTTTAGCCTGACTCCAACAAAAAAAGGACCGCCGCATCTGCGGCAGTCCCCATTTTTTCTTACATTATTTTATTTCAGCATGCCACTCCTGCAGCGAGCGCACCTCACCGTTGCCCATCTTCTGAGCAAGTGCGATACCCTCCGCAGCGGCTTTAGCAGCCGCCATGGTCGTGATGTACGGAATCTTGTACTTGATAGCAGCCTTCCTCAGATAACTGTCATCGTGGGCAGAATCCTTGCCGATCGGCGAGTTGATGATCAGCTGGATCTTGCCGTTGGTCATATGATCAAGGATGTTCGGGCGTCCCTCATAGAGCTTCTTGACTCTCTTGACCGGCAGATGGGCTTCCTCGATAAGGTCGCATGTCTTGCCGGTAGCCATCAGCTTGAAGCCGGTCTCATAGAGGGCTCTCGCGATTGCGACTACCTCGAGCTTATCCTTCCTGTTGACGGACAGAAGGGCTGTTCCGGAGAGCGGAAGCGAAGCGTTTGCACCCTCTTCTGCCTTGAAGAACGCCATACCGGGTGTTCTTGCGATTCCGAGGACCTCACCGGTGGATCTCATCTCCGGACCGAGGATCGGGTCGACTTCCTGGAACATGTTGAACGGGAATACGGCTTCCTTGACGCCAAAGTACGGAATCTTGCGCTCCTTCATGTTCGCGACCGGTGACGGACGGCCTGTCAGCTCGCTCGTGATGATGTCCGTGGCGATCGGCACCATGGAGATTCCGCAGACCTTGGATACCAGCGGGACCGTGCGGGATGCGCGCGGGTTGGCCTCGAGCACGAATACCTTGTCGTTCTCGATCGCGTACTGCATATTCATGAGGCCGACGACATGCATCTCCTCAGCGATTTTTCTTGTGTACTCCTTGATCTTCTCAAGGTTCTCCGGCCAGATGTGCTTAGCCGGAAGGATGCAGGCGGAATCGCCGGAGTGAATGCCCGCAAGCTCGATGTGCTCCATGACTGCCGGCACGTAGGCGTGTGTTCCGTCGGAGATTGCGTCCGCCTCGCACTCGAGAGCGTGGTTCAGGAAGCGGTCAATCAGGATCGGGCGGTCAGGTGTGACACCGACAGCTGCCCTCATGTACTCCGCCATGGACTCGTCGTCGTAGACGACTTCCATGCCGCGGCCGCCGAGAACGTAGGAAGGACGGACCATGACCGGGTAACCGATCTTG
>CAMYVI010000230.1 GCA_947302185.1 uncultured Lachnospiraceae bacterium | reverse complement strand
GCGATGTTGTATGTTTTCATAAAAACCTCCGATATTTGAGTGCAGAAATCTCAGGCCTTAAGATAGTAGTCTTCCTGAATTATATCATGATTTTAACCGGGCAGGCTCAGTGTCAGAATGTTATTTTTGGCATTGTGATCATATCATGATAAATTCTGATAAGTAAACATATGAGGTCAGGGTTTCATGACGTAGCGGACTGCCGCAAGTGCTGCAATACGATGAAAGCCGGTTGACATTTTTTGATGATGTCATCATCATAGTTGTATAAAGGCATTTGCGGCAGCCCTGCTGCGATGACAGGTAATAACGTAATGTTTACAGACGCTGTCGCACAAAAGAAGATACGTCTGCTGCCCGCAAAGGTGCTGAACGCAGTTTCGTATATCGGACGGAAGGAGGGAACAATGAAAAGAAATGACAGGCTCTATGCAGCCATCGATCTGAAATCTTTCTATGCTTCCGTGGAATGTATGGCACTTGGCCGGAATCCGATGACTACCAATCTGGTCGTGGCTGATAAGTCAAGGACCGACAAGACCATCTGCCTTGCGGTTTCACCGAGCCTTAAATCATACGGGCTTCCCGGACGGCTCCGCCTTTTCGAAGTAATTCAGGCAGTGAAAGGCATCAATGCAGAGAGGAGAGTGAGGGCTCCGCGAGGGATATTTGCCTTTAAATCCGATGACATTGAGGTCCTGAATTCGAACCCTGCCGCTGAGCTTGACTACATCGTGGCGCCGCCTCACATGAAGAAATATATGGAAGTCAGCAGGCAGATATACTCGATATATCTGAGATACGTGGCGCCGGAAGATATATTTGCATATTCGATCGATGAAGTTTTTATTGAACTGACGGGATATCTGAGAACATACAAAATGACGGGACGCGAGTTGGTCGCCATGATGGTGAAGGAGGTCCTGAAAGAGACAGGAATTACGGCCACAGCGGGAGTCGGGACAAATCTTTATCTCGCTAAGGTGGCTATGGATATTGAGGCGAAGCATGCTGAGGCTGATGCCGACGGAGTGAGAATCGCGGAGCTTGACGAAATGACTTACAGGCAGAAATTGTGGAGTCACCGGCCTATCACGGATTTCTGGCGGGTCGGACGCGGTTACGCGAAAAAGCTTGCTGCGAACGGGATGTTTACAATGGGGGACATTGCTCTGCGCTCGGAGGATCCGGATTACGGCGAGCCTCTACTCCGAAAACTTTTCGGTGTAAATGCGGAGCTTTTGATTGACCATGCGTGGGGCTGGGAACCGGTCACTATGGCTGATGTGAAAGGATATGTTCCGGAGGATCACAGTCTCGGACAGGGCCAGGTGCTGATGAGGCCCTACGAGTATGAAGAAGGCAGGCTGATTGTGAGGGAGATGACAGATCTTCTCGTGCTTGACCTTGTAGAAAAAGGGATGGTCGCGGATGCGGTAGTCCTGACGATCAATTATGATATAACGAATCTTGATGACCCGGAGAGGATGAGTAAGTATAAGGGTGAAATCGTGACTGATTATTACGGACGCAAGGCTCCGAAGCATGCGCACGGTACCGAGAGTTTCGGCAGCTTTAACAGCTCTACGAAGATCATTACCGATGCCATGATGAGATTATACGATAGAATCGTGAATCCCGATCTTCTGATAAGACGTGTGACGGTTGCGGCGATTCATGTTATGCCCGAAGATGCAGCGGCGCGTCAGAAGCTGACTGCCGGGGATACTCCGGAGTACGAGCAGTTATCGCTTTTTGCGAATTATTCGGAAGTTGAGCAGGAGAGGGAGCTTACGAAAGCGGAACTGGAGAAGGAAAAGAAGCTTCAGAAAGCAGTCATAGGACTGAAGAAAAAGTTCGGAAAGAATGCAGTCCTGAAGGGTATGAATCTTCAGGAAGGTGCGATGACCAGAGAAAGGAACGGACAGGTAGGGGGACATAAGGCGTGATGAGAGAAGCAGACTTATTTTTGGAGGATGAAAGCTGATATGAGTTCTTACAGAAATAAAAGAAGTCCATACGAGGCGATAATAAACCACCCCCATTTCGTATCAAAGAAATATCCTCCGATGGCGATGGAGAAGCGGGCGGCTCAATTCTCACCCTTCAAGGCGATGGTCGGGTATGACGATGAGGTGGAGGAAGAATCAAGATTTACGGATTCAGAGATATTTATGGATGAGAATCGACTCGAGGAATTAGATGAGAGAATGCGCACAGTTGCCGAGAGGGTAGCTGCAGGGGAGAGACCGGCTGTGTCTGTTACACATTTTGTTCCTGACGACAGGAAAGAGGGCGGAGAGTATGTCGTGACAGAGGGAAGAGTCAGGAGAATAGACGAAATGACCGGAGCCCTTGTTCTGACGGATGGTCGGAGAATAGAGATAAGGAGAATTACGGAAATCCGGCGGTACTGATAAATGTTTTGAGCTGACGCTTGAAAACCCACCGGCTGCTCGTTGAAACCATACTGATAGTCTGTGTTATATGATTTCAACCGAAGAAGACAGCAAGTGGTATGTTTGAGATGTTTACAATACAAAATACAATGGGAAGATGCTATAATAGCAGAAAAATATCAGAATAAGGAGAGTAAGAATATGTTAAAAAACCCGGAAAAGACTAAAAAAGAGATAGTTCAATGGATAAGAGATTATTTTGCGGCTAATGGCCCGTCCTGTGACGCCGTTATCGGCATCTCGGGAGGCAAGGACTCGAGCATCACTGCGGCCCTGCTCTCGGAAGCACTCGGCAAAGACCGTGTAGTCGGCGTTATGATGCCGAACGGCGTTCAGAGCGATATCAGCGATTCTCGGGAAATCGTAGATCTTCTCGGAATCAAGAATGTCACTGTAAATATCAAGGATGGATTTGACGGACTGTCAGCTGCAATCAACAGTGCGCTCTCTGAAAGTGATACGGTAAGTGTGGATACACTGTCCCGTGATTCTATAATCAATATGCCGCCGCGTCTGCGCATGAGCACGCTGTATGCCATCGCACAGGCGCTGCCGAACGGCGGACGCGTTGCCAATACATGCAACCGCTCGGAGGATTTCATTGGGTACTCGACGAAATTCGGCGATGCGGCCGGAGATTTCAGTCCGCTGTCAAATCTGCTCGTTCATGAGGTCATTCAGATCGGCGAGGTACTCGGTGTTCCGGAGAGGCTTACGAGAAAGACGCCGTCTGACGGACTATCAGGGATGTCTGACGAGGATAAGATCGGGTTCACTTATGCGACACTCGATCATTATGTGCTGACAGGTGAGTGTGAAGATGAAGAAATCCGCAATAAAATCGACAGGATGCACAGGCTGAATCTGCATAAGCTGCAGCTGATGCCGTCGTTTGCTTTGGCTGAGGATGAGCAGGAAGCCGATTAATATCATTCAGGATAGATGATGAGGGTACGCTGCTGTTTCGCGATGAAGAATAAACGCCTCCGGCGGATCACAGACATGCATTTCTTTAAATAGTGTTTTTCGGACTTAAATGCTACTTCAAACTTGTTTTATTGTAAATTCGATGTATAATTATGACAATGCGTCTGTTCCCGCCTGAGCAAATCCCGTCAAAATGCCTTATGGCATCCTGAGGATTGCCGTTTGGAAAAAAGCAGAATCTACAAGGGAGGTTTTTTCACCATGGGTCGATACGTTTTCAAACGCATCCTGCTGGCACTTGTCAGTATCTTCATTATATGCCTGATTACATTCTTTGCGATGAATGCAATTCCGGGCGGACCTTTCAACTCGGAGAAGGCTCTCTCCGCAGCTACCAAAGCAGCGCTCGAGGCTCGCTATAATCTTGACAAGCCTGTTTACATCCAGTTTCTGCTCTACATGAAAAATCTGCTGCACGGCGATTTCGGCGTTTCGCTCAAGACCGGCCGCGAGATCAGTTCGACGTTGTCGAGCTGCTTCAAAGTCTCTGCAAGACTGGGACTTACCGCAGCTGTTTTCGCTATCATATTCGGCATCATTCTCGGTGCCCTGGCAGCGCTGTTCCGGAACAGATGGCCGGACCGCATCGTCGTTTTCTTCACAACACTGTTTACGGCAATGCCTTCTTTCGTTTTCGCGACACTTCTTCTTCTGGTATTCTGTATCCAGTTGAAAATCCTGCCGGTATTCGATGCTTCCTCACGGAGCTACATCCTTCCGGTCATTGCGCTGATGGCATACCCCATGGCTTATGTCACAAGACTTACAAAGACATCCATGCTTGACTCCCTGAATCAGGATTATGTCCGCACGGCCAGGGCAAAGGGCGTTCCGATGATTTCTGTCATCTTCAAGCACGCGCTCAGGAATGCGCTTATTCCCGTTATCACATATGTCGGACCGATGCTTGCCTACATTCTGACAGGCTCCCTCGTTGTTGAAAATATTTTCACCATCGGCGGGCTCGGACAGCAGTTTGTTAAGGCGATTTCTAACCGCGACTATCCGCTGATCATGGCTACAACAATTTTCCTGGCTGTCGTCATGGTCATCTGCAACCTGCTCAGCGATATCGCGTACAAGATCGTTGATC
>CAMYVI010000229.1 GCA_947302185.1 uncultured Lachnospiraceae bacterium | reverse complement strand
TCTCTGTCAGTTCATCCATATCCGCCAGCCTTCCGCAATGCACGGGAGGCTCTATTCCGAACCAAAATTCGATCAGGCAGTAGCAGGCGTGTGCAAATTTTCTCATCTCCAGTTCATCCAGCCTCTGTTCTATCCATTGCCAGTTGAACTCCGGACCGTAACGAATCAGCACAGCTATATCCATGAACTGACGGATTCCGACTCCGCTGAACAGAAAATGCTTCCGCAAATGCGCCAGGATGAACAGATAATGATAGTTCCAGTCCAAAGCATTATCTTCCACATACGGCATAAGGTCCCGGAAAAACCGAATCAGTTCCTTTGTAGACTTTTCGTCGCTTTTTATCAAAAGATCGTGCAGCTCGAAGTGAAGTCCGTTTCTGTCGCAGGACCACTCATGCACATCCTCTGCCTGCTTCCCTTCGAATCCGAGCTTTCGCATGACATGTATCGCTGCAGGCATATCCGAAACAAGAAAATCGCTGTCCCCCATAGTCCGAAGCGGCGGCATCGGGTAAAACCGGGCTACATCAAGTCCTTTAACGGTGTAGTACTGAACACCTGCCTCCCGGAACCCTCTGCGAATCCGTTCCGTTTCTTTAACACGGTTCGTGTAGTAAAAAAGCTCTGCGCTGTATCCTCTCTCAAAAAGTGCTCTATGCTCTGCCGGTATGAAGTCTCTGCATTGCACATAGACAATGCCGATCACCTCATGGGTCTTGGCGAGACGGTAGAGCGACGCCCAGTCCGTGTCTTCCGCAGGTCTCTCCGTTGTCTTTTTATTCAGATGATCCGACAGAATCTTTATAAATAAAGATGTTTCTTTTTGCAAATACAAGCTCCCCTCCTGAATCTGATACCTGCGCATTCATGTGCAACAGATGATCAGACAGACATGTTTACTGTTTTGGGTACAGGACTGTTCCTGTATCAATGTTCGACTCCCTGTCCTCAAGGTGCAATCAGCAATCCCTCGCGCAACAGCTGATTAAGAAAATCGGCAAGCGCTTCTCCGATTTCCCTATCCGTAGATTCCGGATACTTTTCCTTAAGATATTTATGCACCTTCTCCGGCGTAGTATCTTCCTTCAGCTGCTCCAGGATATCCTGCGCCACGTCATTAATTTTCAAAATTCCGTGAAACTCGGAGGCATTGTCACCTGTCGGGACCGCAGCGATCTCACCGCCCATATCCATCATTGTAAATTCATATTTCAGTTTCATATATCCTCACCATCTCCGGCTTATAAGGTGTCATAAGCCTTATCTCGATTTTCATTTTTGGCACTTCTATTACATTTTCAGATACTCAGCATCCGTCCGGACCTCACGGCATCCTCTTCTCTTCTCTCACCAGATGCCGCACATATCCGATTCCAAAGCAAATAGCCAGACATACCGGGTAAACGATGATACCGCCGAACACCTGCATGAGCACATAAAAAGCAGGAGCCACGAATCCCGCCCATAATAGCAGCAGATGCCCCACCGGCTGACTCAGCACATAAATTCTCCAGGAATAGCTTCTGCCATGTATAACAAAGAAATTCTTCTCCACATCTTTCATCTTCAGGAAGAGGCAGCATGCAGAAAATGCCATGATACCGTATCCGATCATATGCCCCGTATATACAAGGCGTCCAATCTTCGACAGAAGCATAATTTCCCCGATTGATGCAAAGATTCCGACAAGAAATGCCAGACAGTAATTCCATGACGGACGTGTAAGCAGTGTATCTCTTTTCTCGTACAGAAATCTTCCGAGCAGCATATACGGGATGGCACGCGTTATCGCATTTCCCGGAATACTTGTATAACCATGAAAATCGAAATGAATAATTCCGGCTAACTCTCCGAACAGTACCGCAAACAAAGCAGTCGCTGCCAGAACCTTTTTATAATGTTTCATAAGGTCATACTTATTCATGAAAAAGAGAATGATTCTGGCGTAAAACAGGGACTGTATGAACCAGATCGTTTCCCCGACAGGGAAAGGCCAGGTACACAGGACGATAATATTAAAAAGTGTTCTCTTTCTGAAGATCTGGGGGAGTACTTCACCGAATACGCCTGTCGCTCCCAGAAGAACGCCGTTCATGATAACAAGAATCACGAAAACAAGGGCAAATTGCCGGGCGGATCTCTTCATCAGCCTTTTATAAATATCGGGATCGTCTTTCTCATTTGCTGAGAGCAGGAAGCCGCAGAGAATATAGAAAGCGATCGGAGCAAAGAGGCTGAGCCGGGAGACAAAGGCCCCATACGGTCCCGGGAATCCGAAGGATGCAAAACATACAAACGGCATCAGCCAGAACTTGAGGATGTTTATTCCGCGGTAGGTGCCGCTCACTGCATCTTGAGACGATGCCTTTTCGCTCTCGTCTGATGCAGCTTCGGTGGATGCAGCTTCATCAGATATAGCCGTAGGCGGTACATCTCCGGAAAGGGCCGGTTCAACCATTACAGACTCGTCTGGTGGCACTTCAGCAGCTTTAGTTTCCGGCAATGAACCTGCCGGGAGACTCCTGTCTTTGGGTTCCATGATTACGTTACCTCCTGGGTTTCGATTTTATCGATAGCCTGATTTCACAGATGTCACTACTGATAAGCCGGCAGGCCGGCACATGTATAGAATTTAAGCAATTATTCTGCTTTATTGCAAGTTCTAATTAATTGTTCAGCCGAGTTTTTTACTGCTTATATAGTTTTTTCAAATAGCTATGGCCGGGTATATATGATAATATAAATACCAGATATCAAGGGTTTGTCAAATGTATTTCAAAAAAGGAATCACATCTCCGACAACTTAAAGAAAATGAAGAAGCCTGAAATGGAAGTTATGCGTTTTGGGAGCACAGGAACAAAGAGGATCCTTCGACGCATTTCGAAACTGATTCGCTGAGAGCGTCGCAAGCATGCGCAGCGGAAGGCGCTTAGTGCCGCGCATGTCGCGTCAAGAACGCCGAGGCGTTCTTGGATTCTATCACGTAATTATGCAATGTGGAGTAATAACGTATTATGCAATTTATGATCACTCTGGCAGGCAGATGCGTCAAGATAAACAGCCTCTACGATGAAGTCTACAATTTATGCAGTGAATACCTGACAAATGACGTTTCACCGGATTTTTCTGTCGCGGTCTCGCAGGAAGACATAGAATTCGAACGCATGAAATCTATCCGGGTGGATATGAGTAAACATATGCATCCGGTCCTATATCCTGACTCCTATCTGGAAACACTGGCAGTTTACCGAAAAATCGCCGTAGGAATGCTGACATATGATACATTCCTGATGCACGGATCTGTGGTTGCTGCATGTGGAGATGCCTACCTGTTCACGGCTCCTTCCGGCACCGGTAAGACAACTCACATAAGGCTTTGGCTTGAGAACATACCGGATTCATATGTCGTAAACGGAGATAAACCGCTCATCCGCGTCAGGGAAGGATATTGCGAAGCATGCGGTACGCCCTGGTCGGGGAAGGAGCGCATGAACACCAATGTGATGGTGCCGCTTCGCGCAATTTGCCTTCTGGAGCGCGGACCGGAGAACTCTATTGAAGAGATTCCGTTTCTCGAGGCTTATACAAAATTGTTTCAGCAGACATACCTGCCGACGGAAGCCGATTTCGTAAGAAAGACAATGGAGCTCATCCGGAAGCTCAGCGAGAGTGTTCGTTTTTATCGGCTCGCCTGTAACATGGAGCCGGAGGCCGCGCTACTTGCAGCAAGTGTGATGAGGAGGTAAGACCGGCTGCGTGATAAAGATCGGCTTTCAGGCAGTTCCGCACCAACTTGGTGCAGTTTTCGAGTGGAACAGGCGCTGCAATTTGGTGAAGCTTTGTATCCGGAATGTTCTGTAATTCTGCACCAAGTTGGTGTAGTCTTTCACGGTTCTCGCTTTAAGCATAATTGAAGAGAAGTTGTTCGGAATTGACTTTAACAGCAGCCTTAAACGAGTGTGTGAATAATTTTCTGTAAACAGGATTCCTGTGACAGGATTTATTCACATACTCTAATATTAAAAAATGCGGGAGAATCCTTTGTCTAAAGGCTCTTCCGCATTTGTACTGTCAAAAACAGGACTTTGTCAATTTGTTGCCTTGAACCAGATTTTCAAGTGTTTTCTCAATAAATTAAGGAAGAGATTTCGACGATGCGAACCTCTTCCTTAAATATTTGTTTTTTACGTAAAATGAAATACTATGAGATTTTATTATTGGCGCTTGCTATCTTGCGCTTTCTTCCACTTTTCCTACAACGAGATGATTTTCCGCTCTCGCTCCGGTGTAGGTATCCGTCCTCACTCTTCCTTTACTGCACACCTTCTATCCAGGATCTGATTTCATCCTCCGAGGCACCTGCTCCAAAGCGCTGTCCGTCAAGCCATGTTCCGCTTCCGGCATTGTCCGCAAGGTTCTGACCGCTCCTGCCTATTCCACTGCTGCTTGAAGTGCAGAAGGGAATCATGGTAATGCCGTCAAAGCTGTAACTCTCCACAAATGTATCCATGATACGCGGCTCTTCTCCCCACCAGATCGGATATC
>CAMYVI010000228.1 GCA_947302185.1 uncultured Lachnospiraceae bacterium | reverse complement strand
CACTCATCGCTCATGTGGAGCGCTATTACTGTGTTCAGTATGATCCGAGCTTTGTATATGACTGGATTGAAATGGGATGTCTTACCCAGATGAATAAAGGCAGCGTATTTGGAAGATTTGGAAATGGAGCTAAACGGGCTACTGTTCCGCTGCTAAATTATGAGCTTATACACTGTATTGCGAGTGATGCTCACAGTGCTATGCAACGAACACCTTGGATGAGGGATATACAAAAGTTTTTAGTAGAAAACTTTGATCAGGAATACGCATATCGGTTGCTAGATACTAATCCCTACAATATAGTGATGGGACGGGAAGTGCAATCGTATGCGATGGACCCGCCAAGGGGATAAGGAGCAATACATTTGAGACTCTGCTCGCCCGTGACGGATTCGGCCGTGATCGGGGTTCTGACCGGGTTCAAGCGCAAAGGGAAGGACTATAGCGTTCAGGATCCCATGTACAGACGATATGTCCGCATCTGGTGCGCGATTTATCCGGTGAGGGCCGTCGCGGTCTATTTTATAAGGACGGCTAAAGCGGCAGCGAAAAAGCTTGGATTCAGGAAAAATGATTGAAATTACTAAGAAAACTTAAGAAACTTTCAGCGGTCATGCGGCTGTCGCTTGTACATAGCTGTTAAATGTGTTAAACTTGCATCGGTATGGTCAAAAATAGATAAGACGTGCGAATCAAATGAAAGGAAAATGCAAATGCTCAGAAGAACAAAGGTTTTCGTGATTTTGTTTTTCCTGATTTCAGTCGGAGTCTGGAAAGGTTACGACATATACGCGGGTCTTCAGGCAGATAACTCACAGCCCGTCATCACTATGGCAAGTGATTCCGTCACGGTCTCTGTGGAAGATGGGGACAGCGCGATACTCTCAGGCGTGACGGCTGAGGATGCCGGTGACGGTGATCTGACTGACAAGATCTTTATTGAGAGCCGCAGGAACTTTTTTGAAAAAGGAAAATTCAATGTGACCTATGCGGTCGCTGACTCTGATAACCACATCGCAAGGGCAACGCGTGAGGTCGTATACAGCGATTATGTATCGCCGCAGTTTGAACTCTCCGAGCCTCTTGAGTTCCAGAAAGCCAGCGGTGCTCAGGATGCTGTTGATATATCGGCGAATCTCTCCGCCCACGATGTGATAGACGGAGACATATCCAACAAGATCCGCATCTCCGGTGAATACACGATGAACAGTTACGAGGTCGGAAATTATCCCATGGAATTCATGGTCATGAACAGCATGGGAGATACAGTGTCGCTTCCGGTCACAGTCAAAATATATGATACTTCTAAAAAACCGCTGCCCCAAATCAAGTTAAAAGAGTGTCTCATAAATGTGCCTGTCGGAACGCAGGTGGATCTTGACAGCATGGTCGAGAGCATTGAGTATCGCGGAGAGACTTACGTAAGGGCAGAAGACGGTGCGTTCTACACCGGTGAGTATAATTCGAACGGGGAAGCGATTGCGATACCCGCTTCGCGTATGTCCTACGCGGGCGAGGTGGATTTCGGGGAGCCCGGAGTCTACGAGGTCACATATACATATACTGACAGCGAAGAAGAGATTACGAACGATACGAGGCTATATCTGGTTGTCTACGATTAAAACCTGATACAAAGGAGTATATATGGGACAGGGGTTCAGAGCAAAATCGATCGACATTGCCAGCATCCTGAAGGATGTCCTGAGACAGTGCTGGCTGATCGTACTTTTTGCTGTTTCAGTCGGGCTGCTGGCCAATACATTTGCCAAAGTCCGGTATGTTCCCGAGTACACGACAAAAACCACGTTTGTTGTCAATACGCAGGGAACGAACACTTCGGTGTATTCCAATATTACAAATGCAGTTGAGACCGCAGAACGATTCCAGTCCGTCCTGAACAGTACGCTTTTCAAGCGTGAGATAGCGAAGATTCTCGGACAGGAAGAGTACACGGCAGATTCAACTGTCGAGGTACTGCCGGAAACAAATCTGATGACGCTGAAGGTCACGGACGGGTCGGCGGAGAAGGCATATGCGTGTATCCGGGCCATTATGGAAAACTACAGCACAATATCGGATTTTATCGTCACAGGTGTGGTGCTTGATGTCATAGAGGAGCCGACGTTTCCGGGCTCGCCGTTCAATTCGAACGGAGCCGGAAGATTTGGGAAGATCGGCGCTATGGTCGGCGCACTGATCGCTGCCCTGTACGTGGCATATTTCTCATACCTCAAGGATACGATCAAGAACTCGAGGGAAGCTTCATCGAAACTTGCCGCCCGTCTTCTGGGCAGCATATATCATGAGCGCCGCGGAATCACCAGACGCAAGACGAAGCGCGCTGCCATGATCATGACGAACCCGATTCTCAGCTTCCGGTACGCGGAGTCATGCAGACTCACGACATCGCGCATCCGAAGCCGCATGGACAGGGAAAAGGCCAGGGTCGTTCTGGTCACCAGCGTCGCTGAAAATGAAGGTAAGTCAACGGTCGCGGCCAATCTCGCCCTTGCACTGTCACAGGAGCGCAGGCGGGTGCTGCTTATAGACGCTGACTTCCGCAAGCCGTCTCTGTATAAAATTTTCGACATAGATCCGAAGGAGACAACTGATTTCGTCAATGTTCTCCGCACAGGCAAGGGGCTTGACACGATTATCCGCAAGTTCCCGCATCAGAACCTGCATTTTATTCTTAATAATGCTGCGACCGGGTCGATTGACGATGTTCTCGCGAACGGAATGTTCAAGACTATTCTTGAATTTGCCCGCGCCAATTTTGATTATATAGTTATGGATACTGCCCCGATGGGGCTCGTGCCTGACGCGGAAGGTCTCGCGCACTTCGCGGACGCAAGTGTTCTCGTTGTTCGTCAGGACAGATCTTACGCGAGAAGTATTAATGACTGTATTGATACTCTGAATGCTACAAATGCCCGCGTGCTCGGCACTGTATTCAATGACGTTTCTTCGGGAGCTTCCGCAGTCTTCGGCGGCTATGGCCAGAATCTCAGAGCGGAAGAGCGTGATTCTTCCGGTAATTCGGAAAATGAGGACAACAATGTGGCTCCGGTGCCGGATATTATGTATCTGGTCGATGATATGTGGAAGGGCTTTAAGCGGTTCTTCTGGCTCATTCCTATTATTGTGCTCATTTGCTCGGCGGGAAATTATTATCGGGCGAGAGCGAGCTATCGGCCTACGTATACGGCGTTTACTTCATTTGCAGTCAGCACAAGGACAGCCTACGGATATACGAGCACTTACTATAATAAGGCGGTCACAAGCCAGATGGCCAAGACCTTCCCGTATATTCTGACGTCCGGAACACTTCAGGATGTAGTAAAAGCGGATCTCGGAGTTAATTCGCTGAACGGTTCTATTTCGGCGGAGTCCTTCGAAAACAGTAATGTGTTCACGATCAGGGTCACATCCGCAAAGCCTCAGGATGCGTACGACATTCTGCAGTCCGTAATCAATAATTACCAGGCTGTCGCCCGATACATCATCGGTGACACCCAGCTAAAGATTATTGACGATTCAGGTGTGCCGACTAAACCAATGAACAGTGCCAATTATCGCGCGGACGCGGTCCGTGGCATACGAATGGGCCTGTTTGTTTCATTACTTCTTCTTGCCCTGTACGCTATGACCCGCCATACTGTCCGCGGTGAGGAGGATCTTAAGAAACACCTTTCTCTTTCTTATCTCGGCGCAGTACCGCATGTCAAGATGAAGGCGCGGAGCAGGAGAAACGAGACGACGATCCTTATGGACAGTCCGGAGGCTCCAGGCGCTCTCGGCGACTGCATGCGGACGATCCGGACCCGATTTATCAGGGAGGCGGATGATGTCGAGGCTCAGAAGGTCCTTGTGACAAGTTCGATAGCCGACGAGGGCAAGACAACTGTCGCCATTAACCTTGCGATTTCTCTTTCGAGACAGGATATCAAGGTGATCCTTATTGATGCGGATCTGAGAAATCCACGCGTCGCGAAGGAGATCGGAATAGCTTCTTCTTCATACCATTATGGTACGATCGATGTCCTTAAGGGCGCAGTAGCGCCGATGGACGCTCTTGTGAACTACGGCAAGTACTCTGTGAGAGTGCTTCCGGGAGGCAAACCCATGAAGGCCCCGGGTATTATCCTTGGAAGCGAGGAGATGGAGAGGCTTGTAAATCTGTACGCGAAGCAGTGTGACGTGGTGATCATAGATACGCCGCCCTGCGGTGTCGTGGCGGACGCTTCGATCATCGCGAGACTGGTTGATGGTGCCGTGTATGTTGTGCGTCAGGATTACGCGAGACTGGACAGTGTTCTTGCGAACATTGAGTCTCTTTCGGACACTGGGGTACACATGCTCGGCTATGTCCTTAATGACACATCCCGCGGCATCACCGGATACGGTTACGGCTATGGCTATGGTTACGGATACGGTTACGGCTATGGCTATGGTTACGGCAACTACGGTAACTATGGCAATTACGGCAAGAAAAGTTCGGATAATAGGAATCGAAACTGAGATAAAGCGTTTTGGTCGGAGGACATATGTATAAGAACGTTA
>CAMYVI010000227.1 GCA_947302185.1 uncultured Lachnospiraceae bacterium | reverse complement strand
GGCAATATCTGGCGTTTTCCGTATCTGGCAGCAAAGTACGGGGGAGGAATCTTCCTTCTCGTTTACATCATCCTGGCTCTCACATTCGGCTATACCATGATCATTTCGGAAACTGCTCTCGGGCGGATGACATGGAAGAGTCCGGTCGGTGCATTTGCCCATTTCGGAGACGGTCTTCCGTTCAGGCTCGGCGGATGGATCAACGCAATTATTCCGATACTGATTGTTCCGTACTATTCTACGATCGGAGGATGGATAGTTAAATACCTTTTTGAGTACGTCCGCGGAAATGCGCTGACGGTGACGGAGGAAGGCTATTTTTCTTCGTTCATTACGAACGGCTTACAGGTCGAGATCTGCTTCCTGATATTTGCCTTCATAAATCTTTTCATAATTTATGCGGGCGTAAGGAACGGCATTGAGCGGGTCTCCGGCATTATGATGCCGATTCTGGTAGTATTGTCGCTCATTATTGCGATATATTCCATTACGCGGCCGGGAGCTATAGACGGCGTTATTTATTTCCTGATTCCGAATCCGGCTAATTTCTCACTGATGACGATCGCGTCGGCTATGCTGCAGATGTTTTATTCTCTTTCCATAGCCATGGGAATCCTGGTCACATTCGGTTCCTATATGAAGGATGATGTCGCCATCGAGGAAGCAACGATTCATGTTGAGATTTTTGATACGGCGATCGCCGTTATGGCAGGGCTGATGATTATTCCCGCAGTATTCGCATTCTCCGGCGGAGATCCGGAGGTGCTGCAGGCAGGTCCTTCCCTTATGTTCATTACACTGCCGAAGGTATTTGTCAATATGGGCTTTGCAACGCCTTTCGGAATCATGTTTTTTACACTCGTGTTGTTCGCGGCGCTGACAAGTTCTATCGCACTGCTTGAAAGTGCAGTGTCAACTTTCGAAGACGAGTTTCATCTCGACAGACATGTCGGGACCTTTATCATGGCGCTGATCATGATCGGAATAGGGACACTTTCGTGTCTGGGCTACGGTCCGCTTGCATTTGTTAAACTGCTCGGCATGCAGTTCCTTGATTTCTTCGACTTCCTGACCAATTCGGTCATGATGCCGATCAGCGCGATTTCGATATGCGTGCTGTGCCTTAAGGTGATAGGCATTGACGGTATTACGAAGGAGGTGACGAAGAACGGTGCCCCGTTCAGAAGGCAGAAAGTCTACAGCGTGACACTCAGGTACTTCTGCATCATCTGTCTGCTTATCATTCTTCTGACTTCAATCGCGCAGGTGCTCGGCTTTGTGACAGTATGAGCTCTGACGCGGAGTTCCCGGGAATCATGACGCTATGAAAACGGTTTCCGACATGGGATTTCAACTATTTTTGTCACAAACGGGAAGAGGTAACGATTTATACAGGCTGAGAAAATGGGATTTCATTTTTCTCAGCCTTATTTGCGGGAGGTATAGGACTTATGAAAATTTTGGCGCATCCGGATCAGTATCTGAAAGATAAGGCGTGCGCTGTTGCCGAACGGATTCAGGCGGAAGTGACTGGGAATCCGGATGATGTAACCGGAGAAGATCTTTATCTTCGTATGGACGGGAAAGGTCTTTCGCTCGTTCAGGGAAGGATGGAACTGAGGGGCGATTTCGTACAAATGGGCCGTCGGGTCCTTGGCGGGCATCTTCAGCACGAAAAGCTTCTGCGCGCAGTCAGATGGAAGGGAATGCCGGATCATCCGACGGCAGTAGATGCGACGGCAGGACTCGGTGAGGATTCCTTTATTTTGGCTGCTTCCGGTTATCATGTTATTATGTGCGAGTACAATCTTATCATAGCAGCTCTGCTCGCAGATGCACTTGAGCGAGCTCAGACTGCGACGGTTTGTGCTCAAAACCGGGGAAAAGGCGCCGCGACAGACACGGATATAGTAGAAATGAAACAAAATCTCAGAGGCTTCGGGACGTTTGAGGCGGCACAGTACGCTTCCGAAATCCGGGAGATTGCAAAACGTATGGAGCTGCGTACGGGAAACGGAATAGATATTCTTACATCTCTTCAGGACCGTCCGTCCCTTGTTTATCTGGATCCGATGTTTCCGGCGAAGCAGAAGTCGGGAATAAGCACAAAAAAGTTACAGCTTTTTAAGCGGCTTGAGACGCCTTGTGTGATGGAAGAGGAAATGATGGACGCGGCTTTTGCGGCTTCTCCTCAGAGAATCGTCGTAAAGAGACCGATTAAAGGAAAGCCGCTTGCCGGTCGGAGGCCGGGCTATTCGATAGAGTGCAGAAATGTGAGATATGATTGTTATTTGCCGTGAGCGGATCTGTACCCACATGGATTACGCAAGAAAGTTGAAGCGGAAATGAGCCCGGATGTACACAGTGATGAAAAGTATTGAGTCTTCAACAGCGCCGGACCCTATTTTTTGAGTGAGAAAGTCATGAATACCGGATTGTGGTCCGAATTGACAAATCCTTTGTCCAGTGTCTTGTGTGACTCGACTTCCACATTGTTCGACACGATGAATCCGTCGACAAGATAGAACTGGAAGCCGGTGTCGTCGGAATCATAGGGTCTGTCGAGTGAGCGGCAGGTCGGGGCTGAATTATCCATCAGGAAAAGGAAGCCGTCACCGAAAGATGACTCGTCAAGCACGCCGCATGCCCACAGGTCGCCTCTTTGAAGCGGGTACATTGAGGTATCCGTATTTGAAAAAGTCTGGTTGAAATCTCCGCCTGCTATTACATAATTTCCCTTTTCAAACTCCGTCTGCATCAGATCAGCCAGCATTTTCGTCTGCTTGATTTTTCCTTCCCCGTCATCGTAGGCTTCCAGATGCAGATTAATGAGTACCAGTTCTTTTCCGTCTGAAAAGCCGCCGTCATTGTTTATGCCGGTCAAGGGGACTCTCTCGACCAGGAGGCAGCGCTTCAAGTTAACTATTCTTACAGGCCAGGAGAACGGAATCGGAAGCTGAATGCGCTCTGCTTCGGCAACCGGCAGATTTGTCAGAGTCATTATCCCGGAATCGACCTTACCGATCGGAGGAATGGGGTAGGGCAGGAAGCTGACTTTGAGGTTATTTGCGAACGAACTGTTCGCAAATACTGTTTTTTCTCTCATCAGGGCCGTCTGGTCAATGTGGAACGATCTTGCCGAATTCCGGTCTATTTCCTGAAAGAACAGAATATCAGGATTTAAGGCTGACACTTCGGAAATTACTGCGTCGAGATTGTTCTGCACGGACGATTTATCCTGTGTACGCACGCCGTCTCCGCCGTCCATGAAAAAGTCGGCTGTCTCGGAAAGACCGCCGTAACCGATATTCCAGGAGAGAACGGACAGAGAGCCGGAAGTGTCAACGCCGGCAGCTGAAGTGTCTTCGGTACTGTTTTTCGTAACCGGTAAAGACTCCCTGTCCTGCGGTTTAAATTCTGTGATTGAAAGAAAAGAAAAAAGCGCTGTTACGGCAAGGAAAGCGGCAAGCAGAATAATTGCTGTGATTTTCAGGAATTTCTTGACCGGATTCATTCGGATATCCTCCTGTGTTTAATATCTTTTGGCTTTATTCCGAGTTTACTCATGAGTTCCATGCAGATGAAAGCGGGCCGGAGCGAAAGCGTCCCGCCGATGCGTTCATGGATATGATGAGGTTGACTGATATTTCATGTGGGAAGCGTAAGTTAGTTAAATATATAATACCACGAAGCATCATTTTCGGGTACAATGAGTAATAGATTATGATTATCGGGTTCGCGAAGCGGTTCCGATAGACAGAAACATTACTATCCGGACAGGCCGGAGTATTGCATGAGCAGGCTTCTTCCGGATGGTTCGGACGGGAACTGAGGGAACTGCTGATCAATTCAGCTCATGTCATTCTCCGAATGATTTTCGGAGACTTGGAAGAAACTTACGAGGTAAAGATCATGAATACAGTGATAATAGGCGTTGCCGGTGGTACCGGGTCGGGTAAATCTACTTTCACGAACAGACTTAAGAACTATTTCGGAGACCAGATCTCTGTGGTATTTCATGATAATTATTATAAGAGGCAGGACGATATTCCGTTTGAAAAGAGGGTAAAGACCAACTATGACCATCCGGATGCTCTTGAAACGGATCTTCTTGTAGAACATCTGACAGACCTGAAGAACGGGAAGTCCGTGAAATGTCCGGTCTATGATTATACCGTGCATAACAGGTCTGACAGCTTTATAGAGATTCAGCCGAGGAAGATTATCGTAGTCGAGGGAATCATGGTACTTCAGGACGAGCGGGTCAGAAACCTTCTTGATATCAAAGTATATGTGGAGGCTGATGCGGACGAGCGGATACTTCGCAGAGTACTTCGCGATGTGGAGGAAAGAGGAAGAGATCTCCGGGACATCATCGATCAGTATCTGACCACGGTAAAACCCATGCATTATCTTTATGTGGAGCCGACTCGCGCCAAAGCGGATATTGTAATAAACAGCGGTAAAAATGATGTTGCTTATGATCTGTTCCGCCACAAAATCGAATGGCTGCTGGCTGATGAACCGGGAATGCCCTGATATGCATGACGTACGAGGCGGCATCGCTCAAAGCGGAAGGGACGCTGAACTGTTCCTGTAGTATA
>CAMYVI010000226.1 GCA_947302185.1 uncultured Lachnospiraceae bacterium | reverse complement strand
GCCATGTCCATGGTAAGAAATTCCGTTAAGGACAAAACGATTAACTGCCATAATTCTTTTACCTCCTGAGATGCTGTGACTGATTGTGCCTGAAATAACATTACCTTATACGTAAGATCAACGCGCGCCATGCGCGTCGGTTCCTCAACCGTACTGTATCTATTTTACTTGTTCAAAACACATAAATAAAGAAGAAAATCAGAAGAAAATTATTAAAAATGTGCAAAAACTTCAACTGCTTATCAGGAAGGTCAGGGGCAAGAGAATCGCGCTCCTTAATCACAGCGTCACGTTCTTGTTCAGCTTTCAATGCTCTTTTGTTCGCTTCTTCTGTCGCCTTATCGAAATTGTCTTTCATCAACTCACGCAATGCCTCACAGCTTAAACGCTGTCCCGACGAACTGCGCAATCAATCGCCCGGTATCATCTGTCACATCCACGTTGATTACGGTAGTAGTTTTTCCGCTCTTTATGCACCTTGCCCCGGCGGTCAGTCTCTCTCCTTTCGGGGCACTGAGGTAGTTGATGCTCACCTGCTGTGCTACCGACAGGCTGTGGATCTGATTCGATGTCACTGCCAGGGCAAAATCCGCAAGCGTGAATATGACTCCGCCCATTACACCGCCATAGGCATTGCGGTGGTCTTCGCGAAGCGTCATACTGCATACGCACCGGTCATCCCCGAGTTCATCGATCTGCATTCCGTTGACGGCTGCAAATCTGTCATTTTTAAAAATCTCGCGTGCTTCTTCTAACGTTTTGTATGTAGCCATTATATTTTCTCCTTTTAAATTTTGCTTTCAGAGGGTTAATCGGGTCAGACAGAGCCAAACAGGGCCAAACAGGGACGGTTCTTAATCGTTAAGAACCGTCCCTGTTTGTTAAGAACCGTCCCCGATTGGTTTATCCCTTATGACAACGGCTTTATTGTAACATGGAATCTCTGTAAGTGATATGGTTTTCGGAAGCGGAAGATAGTGATGCAGCCCCGCAAATCCTCACGATATCTGCAATTTCGTGCGGCTTCGCCCCGCTTTTCTTTCGCTAACGTTCGCGGGCAACAGATCATGGGACACAAAAATAAGTAGAAAAGTATCATACTCATATGTGATAATTAGTGTGTGTTGAAATTGATGGGAATTGTCATCCTCTGAAAAGAGGACGGAAACCTCCTGCCTGATATTATCTGTAATGAAGAGAGAATATTATGAGAAAAGAACAAAACTTTAAATGGAGCATCTTAAATCTCGGAACCTGCTATTACCCCGAACACTGGGACAGAAGCCTTTGGGAAGAAGATATGAAACGCATGCTTGATGCCGGAATCGGCACGGTCCGCGTTGCGGAATTTGCCTGGAGCAAGTTCGAGCCGACCGAGGGGAACTTCACGTATGCATTTTTCGATGATTTTCTTGAGGTTGCTTTAAAATGCGGCATGAAGGTCATTTTCTCCACGCCCTCCGCGACTCCGCCCGCATGGCTGACGGAAAAATACCCGGAGGTTCTGAACGCGAAAATGGACGGTACCCCGTACCGCCACGGCATGAGACGCCATTACAATTATAACTCTTCGAAGTACCGAGAACTTGTCAACCGGATCGTCGACAAAATCGGTGCTCATTACGGAAAGCACCCTGCAATCATCGGCTGGCAGATTGACAATGAGCTGAACTGCGAGACAAATGAATTCTACTCGGAGAGCGATACCATCGCCTTCCGCAGCTTCCTGAAAAATAAGTACGGCAGCCTTGACGCTCTGAACGAGGCCTGGGGAACCGTCTTCTGGAACCAGACTTACACCTCATTTGATGAAATTTATGTGCCGAGAACTACAATCCATAACTCCACGAACCCTCATCACGTGCTGGACTATAGCCGATTCGTCTCGGAGAGCACGATCAGCTTCTGCCGCATGCAGAGCGACATTCTCCGCAGGTATATCAAAAAGGGGGATTTCATCACCACGAACGGTATGTTTGGCAGTCTCGACAATCACCGCCTTGCGGATGAGGCGCTGGACGTCTACACATACGACTCTTATCCGAACTTTGCGTATCTGCTGGGTGAAAATCCCGCCCGCAGCAGTGACCTGAAGGATCGGCACTGGAGCAGGAATCTGTCGGAGGTGAGGTCCATATGCCCGCACTTCGGAATCATGGAACAGCAGAGCGGGGCAAATGGCTGGAACTCGAGAATGGAAGCTCCCGCCCCCAAACCCGGCCAAATGATGCTCTGGACCATGCAGTCCATCGCACACGGTGCGGATTTTGTGAGTTTCTTCCGCTGGAGAACCTGCACGATGGGGACGGAAATCTACTGGCACGGAATCCTGGACTACGACAACCGGGACAACCGCAAGCTGGAAGAGGTGAAAACTATACATGAGCGTGTCGAAAAAATTCGCGAGGTGACCGGTGCGAAGTACAAAGCTGCGTTCGGGCTCGTGCGCGACTACGACAATGACTGGGATGCGGAGATCGACATATGGCATAAAAGGATTATTTCGTCAAGTGAGGATGAAATTTTTCAGGCTTCGCAGCTGACACATACTCCGATGGATTATGTGAATCTGACCGATGAAACGGATCCGGAAGAGCTCGCAACTTACCGGCTCCTTTTCTACCCGCATCCACTGATTCTTACCGAAAAGAGGGCAGCTGTTCTTAAGCAATATGCGGAAAATGGCGGCACTCTTATCATCGGAGCCCGCACCGGTATGAAGGACATTACGGGCAAATGCGTTATGGCGCCCATGCCGGGACTGCTGGCCGGTTTTACGGGCAGCGACGTCAGGGAGTTTACATATGTGGGACCGGCGGATGAGCCGCAGAGTATGACTTGGGATGAGGAGAGGATATCGACCGGCATTTTCAGCGACATCCTCGAGACGACGCTCCCTGATGCGCAGATTCTGGCTACCTACGGCATGGATTATTACAAGGGATGTGCGGCTCTGATCGAGCGCAAAGTCGGAGAGGGGAATGTCCTTCACTTCGGAGGGACATTTACTGCCGAGAATTCGAAGGCGTTTTTCAGATATGCCGGGGTTTGTTCTCCTTATGAACGGCTCGTGGAGCTTCCGGAGGAGTGTGAGCTTGTCGTTCGGGAGAAGGAGGGGAGAACGTATCTGTTTATCTTGAATTATTCGAGGCAGCTGCAGAAGGTTTTCTTGAAGAGTGGGGCTGTCGACATGGATACGAATGATGTTGTTGAGGGGGAGATTTGCCTTCCGCCGTACGGTACGAAGGTGTTTAGAAAGGGTTGACAGGGCCGGACAGGGCCCAGATAGGGCCGGACAGGGCCCAGACTGAGCCCAGACGGGGACGGTTCTTAACAGCTAAGAACCGTCCCCGACGAGGCCCAAACCCCTCAATACCTCAACTTCAGCCGTGACAGCTGCACCGGCACATCATACCCCAACGAACGCAAGTAATAATCCATCCCCCGGCACGCCAGATCCGAATGATTCTTCGGAGCCACCGTCACGCTCCTCACCGGCAGCCGCTCATCCACCGGGCAGTTCAATATAATATACGGAAGAAGAAAACCGCTCTGCTCCCTGAAATGCACCTTATTGCCCGGATTCCGGAACACGAACCGGTATTCCCGTTCCGAAGCATATTCCGGTTGCTTGAAAAACAGGGCGTACAGCGCCAGCGCCTTCTGCAGATTGTACTTATAATCCTCGAACGGCTCGTTCATCCCCACGCGCATCGCCTCGATGATACTTCCGAGCGACCGCTGCAGCTCTCTCGGAATCTTATCCATGATCAGCGACTGCAGAATCTTCTTCTGATGATCCCTGTTATATATTACATAGCCGTCACAGAAAATCTCCTCATCAGCCCTGATAAGGTTCCTCAATTCCATCCCGTTGAACTCCAGATTGTAGCCTGTCTTATCACCGAATTCTGCCCACAGCGTGAGACTGTCCGGCTTGGTACTGAACGAGATAAGATAGTATTCATACTTATGAAACTCTTCGATGTTTTCCATGATCAGATGTTTCAAAATGCCGCTCCACATAGGTTTCCCCATATCCCGGATGACCTCGTCCACGACGCTCAAAATATACTGCATCTCATTAACATCATTCAGAAATTGAGTGTTGGTCGCAAAAAAGCTGTGGCCGTTCAAAATGGCCTGCGCGCTCTGACATTTTGTGTAATGATAGAGGCTGGTGGTGTCATCCATCTCTTTAAGGCTTAGAAATCTGCGTAACATGATTAGTTCTCCCTCTTTCGGCATAGTAAGTGTATCGGGCATTCGATGTAAATTATTGTCAGACAGTTAAGAAAGGTGAAGAATAAATACCGGTTTGTTCATAGCAGTTAAGAATCGCCCGATGGCTAAAAATCGTCCGCGATAGATTCATATTCCCAACCGGAGATTGAGGCTTCGAATTTGATCCTCCAACATATTTACCTTTTCAAGAAGAGAATTACATGCCTTGATAGCAGCGTCACGCTCACTTTTGGCTTTTAGTGCTTCTTCTTCAGCTTTCTGTAGTTCTTCTTCGGCTTTTTGTACTTCTTTTTCGGCTTTTTGTAATTTTTCTTCAGCTTTTCTGGACTTTTCTTCAGCTTTTCTGGATTTTTCTTCAGCTT
>CAMYVI010000225.1 GCA_947302185.1 uncultured Lachnospiraceae bacterium | reverse complement strand
GGTGTATAACCGGAAAGTGCCTCTTGTCAGAGGTTTTGACGATCAGTTCCTTATGCCGCATTCGCGCTATACCGATGTGCCGACTGAGGATATTGAAAAATGTCCCGATCTGACCATATTGGCCAGATCCGACGAGGCCGGAGTTTTTCTGTGCATGGCTGAGAACGGCAGGAAGATATTTGTGACAGGTCATCCTGAGTACGGACGTACACAGCTGAAGAAGGAATACATTCGGGATCATGAGAGAGGATTGGATACCGCTATTCCGGAGAATTATTTCCCGAACGATGATCCGAATGCGGTTCCTCCGCTGGTATGGAGAGCTCACGCCAACAATTTGTACACTAACTGGCTGAATTATTATGTTTATCAGTCGACACCGTATGATCTCGGCGGAACCCCCTGGGGTGAAGAGATTCCCGATAACTATGCTGCAAAGAACAGGGAAGTAAATCGTAACAAATGATCCTTAATACTTGGGGGTTTTCATTTTTTCCCAAGTAAGCTATAATAGTTCAGACTGTGAACAAGGGTTATAGCTTAAAATGCAAAAGAAAAGCAGAAATAATCAATGAGTGAAGAAATAAGATTCAAGTATCTTGAGGAGCTTGAACGCTCGGAAGCACTCGACGACGCTGCAGGTACCTCGCGGGAGCGCAGGCGCAGGCGTCGTAGCGAAGAAGATTCTGACCGCTCCGGGTCAAAGGGGCGGAGAAGATATGACAGCTCTGAGAGAATCAGGGATGAAAGCACCGGGAGCAAAAAGACAAGAAAAAAAAGAGCTGACGAGCAAACAGAAATAAAACGAAAAAAGAAATCTGGTAATCCGGAAAGAAACGTCCGGAATGTTTCTGCGTCCGAAGAAAGGACTGACAGCAGGGTTCATGCACGAAAAGCCGATGCATCAAGAAGAACGTCAGACAGGAAAAGGACGTCAGAACGAAGAAGAAGAGGAGCAGACAGCGGAAGGAGAGAGACCGATTGGGAATCGCTGCTCGAAGAGACAGCGCGTCTCGAGGCGGAAGCAAGTCAAAGACAGGAACGTGAAAGCAGGGAACGTAAGAAAAGACGTTCTAATGCTGCTGACCGCAGAGCCCGGGAAGAGGCGAAAAGGCGTCAGAGAATAATAACTTCCGTGTGCGCTATAGCAGCTGTTTTGCTGGTGTTTTTTGCCGTAAGGGCGATTGCGGGTCTGGTCAGACCGTCTCATGACACCGGGTCACAGGCGGGTACAGTCGGTACTGTCGAAAACGGCAATGCTTCGTCTTCGAACAATACGAATCAGACTGCAGTGTCGGAGGACGTGACCGTAGCCCCTACTTCGAGTGTCGTCAGTATTGACAGTGCAAACCAGCTGACAACTCTTTTCGAGGACTGGGAATATATACCTTCCGAGACAGATATTGCTCCGGAGGGAGATATCGTGCCGGTAAATGACACGTTTTATTCACACGACATGATGAAGCGTGATCTCTATCTGCTGAGAGAGAGATATCCGGATTCGGTGTCGATTCTGCGATTCGGATATACTGCCGACGGCCGTGACCTTCTTGATGTCGTTATAGGCGATCCGTCCGCTCAGAAAGATGTTATCATCCAGTATTCGATGCATGCTCGGGAGTATGTCAATTCTCTTCTTGCTATGAAGCAGATAGAAGAGCTGCTTAAAGGGATGAACAACGGAACACAGTATAACGGTACGGCTTATTCTGATATTCTGCAGGGAGTCAGACTTCATATAATTCCGATGATGAACCCGGACGGCGTAATGATAGCTCTTTACGGATTCGATGCGATCGGAAACGAGACTTTGAGAAATGCGCTTTATGAATGCTGGCAGAGTGACATCCTGCTCGGAAAAGGCGACCCGGACATCAGTGCATATTATCCGAGGTGGAAAGCCAATGCGAGGTGTGTAGACCTGAACAGAAATTTCGATTGCGGATGGGAAACAACGATAGGAACAACGCAGCCATCCTGCAGCAGGTATAAGGGTGAGTCTGCGGCCTCCGAGGCTGAGACAAAAGCTCTTGTGGCGCTTAAGGACGCAATAAACTGTGTGGGGCAGATTGCGTACCATTCTGAAGGCGAAATCGTTTACTGGGATTATGGATCGATGGGAGATCTTCATGTGGTCGATGAGCAGCTTGCAGATCTTGTGAGCGGCGTCACAGGCTATACAAAGGAATCTACGATCTCCAGCAATCAGGAGACGGCGGGATGCAGCGATTATTTTATTCTTGAATGCGGGATTCCTGCCATTACGGTCGAGACCGGGGTAGGAGAATGCCCGATTTACATCGATCAGTGGGATGCAATTTGGAATCAGAATTCTCAGGTCCTGCCGGCTGTTGCGCAGTTCTTTGCGGGAATCTGAGTATTTCGGCAGTCTTGAAAAGGAGAGATTAAATGGAAGAAAATCAGCAGTCCAAAGAGATAGAAATTGATCTCAGGGAGATATTCGGAGTGCTATGGTCGCACGCGCTCATCATAGCGCTGACGGCTGCCGTTGTCGGCATTTCCGTCTTCCTGTTTACTTCTCTGCTTGTGACTCCACAGTACACTTCCGAGACGAGAGTATTCATTTTGAACAGAACGGATCAGAATTCCGGCATCATAAATACTCAGGACCTCAACACATCTACTTATCTGACACAGGACATTCTTCAGCTCGTAACATGCCGCCCGGTCCTTGAAAATGTAATTACGGATCTTGGTCTCGATATGACTACGAAGCAGCTCGAGAGCGAGATTTCCGTATCCAATCCTTCCGATACACGATTTATCGTCATAAAAGTGGAGGACATGGATCCTTATCAGGCGCAGGCGATTGCCGATGCAGTCAGAATTGCTTCAGCGGAACAGATCACGGAAATCATGGATATAGAAGCGGTAAATACGGTCGAGGAAGCAAGCATGCCGACTTCCAAGTCCAGTCCCAGCACAATGCGGGATACGCTGCTCGGATTCATAGTCGGTGCGATAGCCGCAATGATCGGTATTGTTCTTAATTATATGTTCAATGATACGATAAAGACAGCCGAGGATATCGAGAAATATCTGAATCTTTCTGTGCTTGGTGTCATTCCGAAAGAACAGAATGTGAACAGAGAAAAGAGCCGGAGAAGAAATAAGAAAGCAACCAAAAGGAGATAGATATGCCGTTTGTCCAGTTCAAAGATATCGGAAAGAATTTTCAGCTTGATGAATCAATAAAAATGCTTCGTACCAATATTGAATTCAGCGGCGAGGATATACAGACGATTTGCATTACCAGCTGTCTTCCGAATGAAGGAAAATCTTCAGTAGTTGCAAGACTTGCTATGTCCATGGCGGAGGCGGGCAAGAAGGTCGTTCTGATTGACGGGGATCTTCGGAATTCTGTTATGCTCGGACGCTATGATGTTCAGGGGGACGACCTGAAAGGTCTGAGCCATTTTCTGACGGGACAGGGGACGCTGGCGGAATGTATGTGCCAGACGGATTATCCCACGATGCAGATGATTTTTTCCGGACCTGATACTCCGAATCCCGCAGAATTGCTTGGCGGAAAGCGATTTGGCGCTCTGCTTGAAGCTATGAGGAATAACTATGATTACGTGCTGATTGATACTCCGCCTCTGGGATCGGTCATCGATGCGGCTATTGTAGCAAGACAGTGCGACGGTGTCGCTGTTGTGGTCGCGGCAGGAGAAATCAGTTATAAATTTGCACAGACAGTTATAGCCCAGCTCGAAAAGTCGGAATGCAGGATCCTGGGATGCATCCTGAATAAAGTAGATATGGATACAAAAGGCTATTACGGTAAATACTACGGTAAGTATTACGGCAAGTATTACGGAAGAAAGGGAAACAAGTAATATGTCTAAGAGGGGAATGACATTTTTTTTGTTCATTCTGGTGGCCGCGCTTGTCGGAACCGCATGGTATTTTCTTAAAGATATCGACAGAACCCGACCCGAGATAACGTTCACCGGAGAGCCGCTTCCTTATAAGGAAGGTGATGATGTGTCCGTTCTGCTTGCAAATGTCACTGCCTTTGACGCTCATGACGGCGACCTGACGAAAGATATCCGGGTGAACCAGATAACTCCGATTGATAATAAGACGAGAGCCAGAGTTACGTATGTTGTGATTGATGCGAGAAAGAACATTGCTACTGCGAGCCAGATCGTAGAGTATACGCCTCTGCCGGAAGAGGCGGCTGATGAGAGCGTATCTGACAGTCTTTCTGATGAGGCGCTCGCAAGTGAAAATGCGGCCCTTGGGGATTTTCCTGCAGATGAGGAGGCTCTTGCGGAAATCGGAGTGGAGACTGGTACAGATCCCGCGGTTCCGGTACTCGTACTGAACTCCGGATCGGATATGATCTCGCCGTCTGACGCTTTTAATTACCCTGCTTATATATCATCTATCACTGATGACAAAGACTCTCAGGAAACTCTTTTTCAGAATATTATTATAGAGGGTGATTACAGTACCAATCGTGCGGGGACCTATCCGCTGACGATTTATGTGAAGGACAGCGACGGGAATATCAGCAATAAAGAGACTTTTATTTTGTACAGGGGATAGTAATATGCAGAAAATCCAGAACATACTGACAGAAAAAA
>CAMYVI010000224.1 GCA_947302185.1 uncultured Lachnospiraceae bacterium | reverse complement strand
AGATCAGAGCCGAGGCTTTGGATATCGATCCGCTTTACTGCAATTTCACATCGGGATCGACCGGCGTACCGAAAGGCGTTCTGGTCGGGCATCGGTCCGTCATAGATTTTATCGACATCTTTACCGAGACGTTCGGTTTCTCTGAAAATGATGTCTTCGGAAATCAGGCACCTTTCGATTTTGACGTATCGGTAAAAGACATCTATTCGACAATCGCACTGGGCGCAACGATGCAGATCATACCGACGAAATATTTTTCTATTCCGACGCAGCTGCTTGATTTTATCTGTGACCGGCACTGTACGGTCCTTATATGGGCGGTATCTGCAATGTGCATAATCACCACACTGCACGGCTTTGATTACAGAGTTCCGACTGATGTCGGGAAAATTCTGTTCTCCGGCGAAGTTATGCCGATACGTCATCTCACGGCCTGGCAGGAAGCTCTGCCGGATGCAATGTTCGTCAATCTTTACGGTCCGACGGAAATTACATGCAACTGTACCTATTTTATCGTAGACCGAAAGTATGAACGCGGGGAAGTGCTGCCGAGCGGAATTCCGTTCCCCAATGAAAAAGTATTCCTGCTCGATGACGAGGACAGACTCGTCACGGAGCCCAACGTGAACGGAGAAATCTGTGTTTCGGGAACTGCGCTGGCTCTGGGCTATTACAATAACCCCGAGCAGACTGCCAGGGCTTTCGTCCAGAATCCGCTGAATAAGAAGTATCTGGAGCCGATTTACCGAACCGGTGACCTTGCTTACTATAACGAGGACGGTCAGATTTGCTTTGCGACCCGCAAAGATTTCCAGATCAAGCATATGGGACACAGAATTGAGCTCGGTGAGATCGAGGCGGCTATGGACGCTGTGCCGCAGATTGAGCGGGCCTGCTGTATATTTGCCAATAATAAGATCAATGCTTTCTATATCGGCGATATCGATAAGAAAGAGTTGTCCAGGCAGCTCGGCGAGCGGATCCCGAAGTTCATGATTCCCAACAGTTTCCGGCAGCTTGATTTACTTCCTGTCACGAAAAACGGAAAGATTGATAGAAAGGCTCTGACGGAGGAGTATCTGACAAGGAGAAAACACAGCTGATTATGGAATACAGAGATTATTGTAAATATTTCGGAACGGAGAACAGTGATTCAAATGCCGCACAGACCCCCGCATATGTCTTCGATGAAGATGCTCTGCGGAGCCGTGTCGAGTCTATTCGGACTATAGCAGGCGAAAGGGTCCGCATCATATATGCTATTAAGGCTAATCCTTTTCTCGTCCCCTATCTGAAAAATATTGTAGACGCATACGAAATATGCTCTCCGGGTGAAGAGAGAATATGTGAAAAATACGGAGTTCCTGCTCCTATGATGGTGCTTTCCGGCGTGAATAAGCAGGCGGGAGATTTTGAGCATGCATTTGCCTATGCTTCCCGGAAGGGAGAAGGATGGCCTGTCTGTACGGTGGAATCTCTTTCTCAGCTCGAGATGCTCGGGAGAACGGTCAGGAGCGAAATTTTGCTGCGTGTCACTTCCGGAAATCAATTCGGTCTCGACCCCGAAGATGTGGTGAAAATTATCCGGGAGCGGGAAAAGTATCCGAATCTTGAGATCATAGGATTGCAGCTGTATACCGGGACTCAGAAGACGAGAAAAAAAATCATTGAACGGGAAGTTCAGAAAATCGATGATCTGATCGCACGCATTCAGGATGAGTGCGGATACCCGATCCGTGAGTTCGAGTACGGTCCGGGATTGCCGGTCAGCTATTTTGCGGATGAAGACCCTGTCGACGACGCAGATGTTCTGGGTCATGTTACGGACTGTTTGAACGGGATGAAGTGGAAGGGTACCGTGAGCCTTGAGATGGGCAGATTCCTTGCCGCTTACTGCGGTTCTTATGTCACCAGAATAGTAGACATAAAGCACAGTCGTGGTGTAAACTATTGTATTGTGGACGGCGGAGTCCATCAGATCAATTATTACGGCCAGAAAATGGCTATGAAGTATCCGTTCATGCAGATGAAGAACGGGACAACGGAGAATCTTATCGGTAACGGTACAGATACCGCAGGAGCAGATAAGGCGGAAGATCATTATGAAATCTGCGGATCTCTCTGTACCGTCAGCGATGTGATCATTCGTCAGGTTCCGCTTGAAAATCCGGAAACAGGCGATATACTTGTCTTTGAGCGCACCGGTGCATATTCGGTGACGGAAGGCATCAGCCTGTTCCTGAGCAGGGATCTTCCCCGCATCTATATAAAGAACGGACAGGAGCTGAAGCTGATAAGAGAGCAGATTTTAACGGAGGAACTGAACTATGGAAGAACTTATTGAGATACTTGAGGATATCCAGCCGGATGCTGACTATGAGACATGTGAGACACTGATCGATGACAATATACTGGATTCTTTTGCAATCCTTTCCATCATCAGCGAGCTTGAGGAGGAGTACGATATCCGCATTACTCCCGCCGAAATTATACCGGCCAATTTCAATTCTGCCAAAGCCATGTATGCAATGGTCAGGAGACTGCAGGAGGACTGAAACGTAAGTGTGCGGCTTCAGGCCGGGTAAGTCATCCGGCAGAGTACTTTTGCGTAATGAAATATTCAGCAGTCAGACAGACACGAAAGTGTTTGTCTGATGCTTAAATCGCGAAAAACGTTCCCGATAAGATGAGAAAGGGCTGTCCGGCATGTCATTTGTATCGACAGCATTTATTGCATTTGTAGTATTCTGCATAGCAGGGTATTACCTGATCCCGAAAAAATATCAATGGTTCTGGCTGCTGGTCTTCTCTTATATATACTACCTCGCAGCCGGACCGGGATATGTCATATTTCTACTGTTCTCCACTATTATTACATATGTTGGCGGCATTCGTGCGGAACAGGGGTCGAAGGCAGCGGTACCGGCAGTACTGCTGCTTGATTTTGGTGCACTTGCGATTATCAAGTACACCAATTTTGTTATCGGGACTTTTGCGGGAATGGTAGGATTTCAGTTCCGTGAACTGGATATTCTGCTTCCGCTCGGAATTTCATTTTACACATTCCAGACAGCCGGTTATCTGCTGGATGTGCACTGGAAACGCTGTAAGGCCGAGCGCAACTTTCTGCATTTTGCGCTGTTCGTGTCTTTCTTTCCTCAGATCATGCAGGGACCTATTTCAAGGTACAGCCGGCTGTCCGGTCAGTTCTTTGAAGAGCATCGATTCGACTTTCGCCGTATCGAGAGCGGTCTTTATCGTATCGCATGGGGATTCTTTAAGAAGATGGTCATCGCCGATAATGCATCGCTCTATGTCAGTGCAATTTTCGATAATTATATGACATTGCGCGGTTACGGCGTACTCGGTGTGCTGATGTACAGTGCACAGCTTTATGCAGACTTTTCCGGCGGAATAGATATTGTGATCGGTATCGCCGAATGTCTCGACATCACGCTGGAGGAAAACTTCAGGCAGCCGTTCTTTGCCACATCGATCGGAGATTTTTGGCACAGATGGCATATAACGCTGGGTACCTGGATGAAAGATTATGTCTTCTACCCGGTATCCCTTTCCCGTTGGATGGGGAATTTCGGCAAATGGTGCCGAAAGCATCTCGGAAAGAATATCGGCCGGGCTATGCCGATCTGTGTCGGGAATATTATAGTATTTCTGATTGTAGGTGTGTGGCACGGACCTGCCTGGCATTATATTGTATACGGTCTCTACAACGGTCTGATTATCGGCATATCAGGGCTTCTGGCAAAGAACTACAGGAGTTGGAAAAAGAAGCTGAAGATTAATGATAAGGGGAACGGGTTCAAGGTTTTTCAGATTATCAGAACATTCGTTCTTGTTAATATCAGCTGGTACCTGGACTGTTCAGGCAGCGTCGGCCAGGCTTTTATGATGTTCAAGGACAGCATTCTCAGATTCAGATTTTTCGGAGACATTATTGACACGTATTATACATGGTCGGGATCTCAGGCTGTGACATTTGCCTGTATAGTCTTCGGATGCCTCGTCGTTTTCATTCACAGCGTGTTGAGGGAACGAGGCGTGGATGTACGGGCAGAGATTCTTGACAGGCCTATTCCTGTACGCTGTGCGGTTCTCGGCCTGCTTATCATCAGTCTGGTGCTGATCGGGAATCAGCCTCTTACTATGGGCGGATTCATATACGCGAACTTCTGATGTACAGACGTATCGTCGTAAAGCGGGTTGTAATGCGGAGATGATAAGGTCGGGAAAGGCTTGAGAAAGAACCGAATTTTGTTGAGAAAGAACCGAATCTTGTTGAGAGAGACCCGGAGGATGCGAAGGACACTGCGGGGGACAGAAGCGGAGGAAAATCTGTGACGGATGTGAAAGATAAGACATTGAAAAACTTAATACCGATTGTTGTGTCCGTCATTTTTATTGCCGCACTGATCGCTTTCAATATGATGATGAATTATCTTCTCATTCCCTATTCGTTTACCCGTATGAAAGTGCACAAAATCGAGACAGAGTCTTTTGATGATTTGATACTCGGATCTTCGCATGCAGGGACTAATATTGAACCGGGATATCTGAAAGAGATTTCCGGCAGGACATGTTTCAATGCGGCTCAGGGAGAGCAGTTCCCGGTGGACA
>CAMYVI010000223.1 GCA_947302185.1 uncultured Lachnospiraceae bacterium | reverse complement strand
GCAGCCTGTCTAAGGGTCATGTCGATGAATTTCAGTGTTCTCATGATTTTCTTTTTCCTTTCTATGATAAGTACCTGTCCGTAAACCCTTCCATTCCGGCTCACGCCGTATGAGAACGGAATGGCTGATGAAGAAAAAAAATCCCAGAGGCTCACGGACTATAATGAACCTCTGGGACGACTAATCAATTAATCGCGGTACCACCCAGATTGCCGCACAAGCGACCGCTCTGTAGTACTCAATAAAGTACCTGGCCTTGATAACGGGACCTTCCGGATTTCCCTACACAGCTTTCGCCTTCAGGAAATCTGCTCCGGCATGAGACTGCGCATTGTACTCACTCCGACTCACACCAACCGTCGGCTCTCTGTAGTGGTGGGCAAATTGCATAGTGCCTTCACAGCATTTATATAAAATTAATGTTTTGCAACATCTAATGAAAGATTCTAATTTAAGTCGGCTTATTTGTCAATCCGTTTTTCTTTACACTTGGCAAAAACAATGAAATAATAAAAACGGGATGTGAAAATGACTTCTCATCCTCACATCCCGCATCTTTATCACTTTTCAGAACAGTCTGCTGAAGAACTCCTTAATTCCTCCGAAAACACCGTTTTCTTTTGTTTCAGGCTGTTCGCAATAGCTCATTCTCTCCCCTGTCATCCATTCCGGAGCAGGATCTTCTTGATGATATGTGCAATAAAAGTCTATCGGAAATGACAACATAGTAACGACCTCCCTTTTAACTCTTCTTCATTAAATCGTTTTTTTCTATTTCTTTTCGTACCTTATGACTATATATTACCTCAAATATTTTTATCTTCTATGGCTTGGACGGCTGAATTTATGCTATGATATATGTGCTGACGGCACATATTTTGATGACAGAGGAGAAATATATGGGCTTCACGATCGAAGATATGTTAACAGTTTCAAAAACACGTTACGGAATGAATCTTCTCGCAGGCGCAAACGGGTGGTCCAACTCCATCAGCTGGATTTTACTCATTGAAGATCTGAAAATATTGAATAATTTCAAAGGAAAAGATCTGGCGATCACGACGGGTTTCGGTTTTCAGGATGAAGAATCTCAGCTGAAACTGGTATCAAACCTCATACGTCTCGATGCCTCGGGACTTATTGTCAACACCGGAATGTATATTACTGAAATTCCCGAATCCCTTATCCGATACTGTGACGAGAACGACTTTCCGCTCCTGACCGTTCCATGGAGTACGGAACTATTTGAAATGACTAAAGATCTCGATATGCGGATCCTTCTTCAGGGAATGTCGGACGAACAGATATCAAAGGCTCTGATCGGCGCAATCGAAACGCCCGATATGATTTCTCAATATAAGAACAGTCTGCTCCCCTACTTTGATGTAGACGGCACATTCCAGATCATTCTGATAACGATAGATGATCTGGACAGCATGGACACGGTCGAACGCCGACGGATCAGTTTTCAGCTCCAGCTTTATCTTGAGAATCTCACGCACAACGCATGTTTCTTTTACTATGATTCGTGCTTTGTCATAGTTGCAAATGCTGTCCCCGAAGAGGAATTACATCATCTCGTCGATGCATTCATTCACAGAGCTGAAATACGCATGAAGGATTACACCATATACGCCGGAGGAAGCAGTCTCATGAGAGATCTCGGCAGCCTCCATCTGTGCTATCACAGGGCAAAGGCCGCTCTAAGAGCGTCACATCAGCTCAATCAGAGAATTTTCTGGTTCGACGATATGGGGATATATAGAATTCTTGCGCTTGTCTCCGACGATCAGTTACTGAAAGAGATGGGCGAGGATCAGCTCCTGCCGCTGATAGAATATGACAAAAAGCACGATGCAGACTATGTCGGGATTCTGGAACAGTATCTCCTGAACAACGGGAGCATACAGGCAGTTGCAGCGAAAATGTTCATGCACAGAAACACTGTGATCTATCAGCTCGGCAATATAAAAAGGCTGCTCGGAAGCAGCCTTGAGAGTTCTGAAGAAAGAATGAAGTATATGATTGCGTGTATGCTTCTGCATCTGTAATAAAACAGTAAAAGTATTCTGCTCACCTCTACAGCCACTTTTTTATCCGGAAGAAAACAATGCTCACAATCACAATTGCAAGACACACGATAATGACAATCGGATAAGCAAACGGCGAATCCAGCTCCGGCATATATCGAAAATTCATACCGTACCACCCTACGATCAGAGTCAGCGGCATAAAAATCGTTGTTACGACCGTCAGAACCGTCATGGTATTATTCTGCTGAACCGCGATCTGATTCGCATACAGATCACGAACCTGCACGCTGTAGTCCCGCAGATATGTGACGATATCCTGCAGCCGCATGACCCTCGCCGTAAACATATCAAAATAGCGGAGGTTATGTTCAGCAAAAAAATTGTTCTCGTTCTCTCCCAGTTCCTGCCCGAGATCGATCAGCTGTTCATAGTGAGTTCGAAGACGAAGGAGTTCTCTTCGGGTCTCGACAATACGGTTCACAGACTTATTGGTCACCGTTCCGTCAAGAATACTGTCCTCTATCGCAGCCAGTCTGTCTTCTACTTCGTTCAGATAGGCAAGGTCTCCGAATACTATCTTATTCAGGAAGTCATACAGAAAACGCTCAAGACTCGGAATTTTCCACTTCCGCGTCATCTGAAGCTCCTCCACGATCTGCCTGGCCAGCCCGTCGTCATCAATGAAAACAACGCCCTTCTCATCCAGTGCAAATGTGAATTCGTGGTTCTTCCCGGCGATATCGCGCTTGTCCGGCACCGTAAAACCTCCGGTCAGAGAATCGTAGTTGACCTCGGCTTTGGTAGTATGAATTCGGTCATATTCTATATCCAGATCAATACCCATACGGAAGGAGTCCTTTTCCTTCTGCCACTCTGTCGAATTCATAACTACAACGTACGGTCTGATTCCCTTCATACATTCTGCGGGAGTAACCTGTTCAAGATTATCAGAAATCAGGAAATACATGATTTTTCTCCTCAAAATGATCAATGTCTCTCAGGTGCCTGCTCATCACTGTCCTTCGCGGAAATTATATGCTTTTGTGCATTTCAGATCCTGCACTCATGCGGATGTCCTGAGGGTTCCCAAATTGATTCCGGCACCATAAGTATAACACATATATCGCTTTTATCTCCAAAAAAGAAAACCTGACGGAATCACGCCTAAGAGACTCCGACAGGTTTCCGAATGTCATACATTCTGTGTTTTTCCTTTATTTGATTTTATTCCGTCCGTAGAAAATGTTGAACTTATCCGGCTTCCACTCCGGTTCCACATCCTTTACCGCTTCTTTTGCCGTGATCTCCTTGTCATCGTTATCGATGTCAATGAGCACATATCTGTCATTGCCCATACCGAGCTCTTTCATATAGGAGAGCTGTCTGAGTCCGTGCCTTGTCTCAATGCGCTCGATCAAAGCTTTTCCGCCGCCGTACGGCAGATTGTAGATAAGGTCCACACATGCGTTGTCGACAGCCAGGATATCATATGATGCAAGAATGCCGACATCCGGCGTCACGACCGGCTCCGCAGCCGGGCCTTCGCAGTCACAGGAAACAGACATATTTCTCATTACATTGACAAAGGAAACATGCCCTTTGAAGAAATCAATCGTAGCTTTAGTAGACTCGGATATGCGCTCCATGAGTTCTTCCTCAGCGATATCCCACATATTCGGCTGACCGGGCGTCGTGTGAATTTCCTTCTTTCCGATTCTTCCGTCCGCGCAGCCGATTCCGATATTTTTATTGGATCCGCCGAATCCGCCCATCATATGCCCCTTAAAATGAGTCAGGGTCAGGAGCGAATCATAGTTCAGCATGTTCTTGCCCACATGCATCTCATCGAACCACTTTCCGCCCTTTACCGGCAATGCCGCGACTCCGTCTTCATCTGTTATATCGACCGGGCAGAATGTCCAGCCGTTCACTTCCAGTGTCCTGCGGTGAGCCTCCGTCGTGTAACGCGTTCCCTCATAATAAGTATTGGTCTCAATTATCGTGGCTTCCGGCAGCTTTTCTTCATACAGAGATCTGACCCACGGACGCGGGATAATATTCGGACCCTTTTCCTCACCGGTATGCAATTTGATGGCAACTTTTCCTTCTATACCCTCAGAAATTCTGTCAAATATTTTTTTCAGACCTTCCGCTGACAGATCTCTCGTAAAATAAACAACGGATGTCTCTCCATTTCTCTCTTCGAACGGAACATACTTGTTGCCGTCTTTTCCCGGTACAGCCTTCCTGTCACTCATAAGCAGCCTCCTTATTATGTTTCCCTGCGCTTTTCAGGCGTAATACTGCCTGAGACAGCATGATCGGACTTCCCAATTACTTATGATTTATTTTATCATTTTATAGTTTATAATTCAATTATTCGATATACATCTCTGATCAGGCATTTGAAATCCGCCCGGCGAATACTCTCAGACCAGAACCTTCGACAGGAAATCCCGAAGCCTCGGGTTCTCCGGATTGGCGAAGAACTCCTGCGGAGGCTTATCCTCCTGGATCCTGCCCTTATCGATGAAGATCACTCTCGAAGCAACCTCCTTGGCAAATCCCATCTCATGCGTAACAACGACCATTGTCATTCCGTTCT
>CAMYVI010000222.1 GCA_947302185.1 uncultured Lachnospiraceae bacterium | reverse complement strand
TATAACCTCTGCCAGCGCCTGAAGTTCCTCAAAAGACCCGGCAAAATTCCCCGAATACAGAACATCACATCCTTCCGGCACCTGTCTCAGATACCTTCCGGCCAGAAAATCCGCCTTCTGTTCGGAACCGATGACAAGAATCACAGTTCTCCCTCCGTCAGGGCGATTCTCCGAGAACTCCGAATCTGCTATGAAATACTCATGAATTGCGTATCGCACGGCATTCCGGTCCTGCAGTCTGAGGATGTTCTCCCAGATAAGTGAGCAGTCGTAATCCGTCAGATCCCTGACCGCTCTGTATGCGTCACTATAACTTTCTCCGGCCGAATTAGCCAGAAGGCTGAAATAATCGCCGAAGAACACCCGGCGCTTTATAATAGGGCATCGCTTCTTAATAAGCTCTGCGCCTTCGAACATGAAAGGCGCGTATACGACCCCTTCGAACTCATTCGTGTCCGTATAAACATCCCATTTGTAGCCCAGATCTTCGAAATGCTTCGTAAAAATCGCCTCATAGTCGTTGATCGACGCTTCGTAGGAGATAGGATTTGTCATGTTGATGATAAAATCCATATAACTGCAGCTCAGAAAAAAGTCCCTTCTGAGAGCAAGGAAATGTGAGTTCAAATGCTCGGGAATGTGGCCGTAACGTATGCGCCCTCCGGTCGTGTCGCTCGGCACATCATGATGCTTCGTGATGCCCCAGAAATCGACGTCCCTTGTATTCATCTCGCGGAACATCTCCTCAAGGGAGAACAGCGGAGCGAAAAAAGTGTAATTCATAAGGACCAGCTCATCATACTGACCGAGTCTCTCGAAGCCGATCCAAAACAGGCCTTCCCTGTATCCGCCCAAATCGAACCCGGTGTTCACCCGAACATGTACCGAGTCGGAGAACCTTTTCAGCTCGCTCTCCGCCTCCTGTGTTATATACCCGTTCACAACGACAAGTAAATAAGATGAAACCTTCTTAAGCGCGTCAAGAAGACCGGTCACATAGCGGTCGACCGATCCGTCTTTATCGTAATACAGGAATAATATACATCTGTTCGTCGAATTTCTGTCTAAAATCATAGCGAACCACCAGGTCTCGTTCTTTGGATAGGTACTGCTTAAACGATTATCGAATCACATTCCGATGAGTAACAAAAGAGCAGCGCCGGACGGTCTACCGGGAATCAGACTCTCCGGTATACTTCGGGATGTGGCTTAGCCGGTCCGTAAAAAACCGATAAGGCATATATCCTCCGGTAAGCCGGCTTTCCTTCTGCTTCAGCGTATGGGTAAGATACGTCAGATTATCAATTATTACGGGTGCCCACTTATCGGACATAAGCCAGCCGGAATAAAATCCGTCATTCTGCACCGCATAAGGGATCACTCTCTCGATTGCATGCAGCTCCGTCGCATCCGCATCAAGCGGCTCCTCCGGAAAATCATCCGTTTTCCAATTTCGGGAAAAGAGTGTTCTCAGGGCATCCGTCCGGATGTAACATTCCGAGCCGAACGGTGCGACAGGTTCGGAACCGCGTTCGACGGGCACCCGTATTCCGAGCTCCGAGGCTATCTGTACGACGGCGTCATAATTCTCTCCCCACTCGCCGTGACCGATTGTCGGATAATACTCGGCATGTACAGGAGGTGGCGGCGTAAGCAGACCGAGACGCCTGTTCCTCTCAAAGAGATCAAGCACATTTAAAACAAATGCCCGGGAGGGCATCAGATTCTCAAAACACATCTTTTCCCACGATCTTCCCGTGGACAGCAGAGGCAGCTGCGGCACCTTTTTATCGTGGACTTTGAGGATCACGTCATAGCTGAAAATAACATCTCTCCACATCATGAGAAACGGAGCCAGATCTCTTCCCCTGTTACTGACGATTCTGACTTCCGCCTTGCGGAGAATTTCATACGGGTCTGCTGCCGTCCTCCAGGCACGGGCAGCCTCTTCTCCGACGGCGGAGACATAAAAATCCGCATCTTCCGGCAGACAGGATAGATAAGAGGCAAGGTTTTCCGCCAGATCCGGATAGTATAGGTGGGCAATTGCTGCGAGTCGCATCCGTCGTCCTTTTCCGCTTCTTACCGCATCAGACGGCAGAACAAAATTCAAATGCATGCGTTTCTTAACATCCGACATATTCTGAGTTCTGAGAACGGTCTCCCATATGAGATCCGTGTCATAATCCGTAAAGTCCTCAATGTACTCAAACGCATCTCTGGTCGCCTCGCCTCCGCTCCTTTCGAACGCTTCACCGTACTCATGGAAGAAGGACCTCTTCTTCATGACGGGACAGCGTTTTCTCTCGATCAGATAACGCGGGAAATCGCGCAGAGGATCTTTCGTGAAACCGTCCGTTTCCGGGCAGTTCATATAAACATCCCAGCAGTATCCGAGATCGCCCATTTTCTTTGTGAAAACGGCTTCAAAGTATCCGATTGCCTCCTCATAGCGGCGGATTTCCGGCAGATCTCGCCAAAAGCGTCTGAAATCTTCCGTTTCTATGAACCTGTTTTCAAATACCATAAAAAAAGACTGCACATGTTCCGGGATGTATCCGTAGCTGATCGTTCCGAAGGGATCGCCCGGATCTCCCTTAAATGCCGTGACGCCCCAGAAATCAAGCTCCCGCCTTTCCATCTCGTCAAACATTTCCTTCAGAGGATAAAAAGGTCCGAACAGAGTGTTGTTGCAGATAATCAGAGAAGAGATGTCGGCATCATGCGACAGAGTGTACTCAAGACCTGTCTTATAGGCGGTCACGTCATAGCCGTCATTCGGCCGCAGGATGACTTTGTCACACAACGACTCAAGAATCTGAAGGCCGCTGTCCCGGATTTCTCCGTTCACAACAACACATATGCCGTCAGTTACTTCCCTTAAGCCCCTCAGGAAGACCGGGACATAGCCGTCAACAATCCCGTCCTTATCATAAAAACATTATACGGCCATGCGTTTTTTCCTGCTTACGTTCTCTGCCATAAACATCTCCTGTCGTGACATCGTGCTGTCTGTTCTAAGGAAATCACTGATTCTTTCGTCCCTCATCCTCAAGGATCCTGCAGGAGAGAATCTGTCAGTGATTTCCTAAAAACAGGGCTGCCGCAATTCACGTTAAATACCATACCTCCGAAATAACGACCGATACAGTCATATAACATGTATATGCAACAGCCCTTTTCCCATATTTCCGTTCTTTACTTATGATACTTTTCAGTATACTCCCTGAAGCTTCCCCATTTCTGATCCTTATCGGAAAGATTCAATACCATATCGTCGGGAATCGGCCATTCAACGCCGATATCCGGATCATTCCACGCCAGACCGCCTTCATCGTTCGGATGATAGAAATCCGTGCATTTGTAACAGAATTCCGCCTCATCACTCAGAACTACAAAGCCGTGGGCAAAATTCTTCGGGATGAAGAACTGTTTCTTATTCTCGGCAGAGAGCAGGACTCCGAACCACTTTCCGTATGTTTCGGACCCTTCTCTGAGATCGACCGCAACATCAAAAACTTCACCTTTCACGACGCGGACAAGCTTATCCTGCGGATAATTAATCTGAAAATGAAGCCCGCGCAGAACGCCTTTGACCGAACTTGACTGATTGTCCTGTACGAACCGGTGATCAATCCCTGCTGCCGCAAAGTCGTTGTAATTGTACGTCTCCATAAAATAGCCGCGCTTGTCGCCGTATACGGCAGGCGTAATAATCTTCAGTCCCTCAATATCACACGTTTCAACTGTAATTTTGCCCATTTTTATTCCTTTCTGATGTTCCTATCCGCTTCCATGATCCTTTTGATTTTTGTCGGGTCTCCCCAGACCTCCGGCGAGGCGTCCGCTCTCTCCGGATATTTGCCGTAATCAAGCTGAATATTCATATTCCGTGCTTTCAGAAATCTTTCAACTTCATCACCGAGCGGCACAGCGGTCCCGCTGCAGCAGTTGATGATCCCGCTGACCTCTCTCTGCATGACCGTAGCTGCAATCTGGCCGGACAATTCGTCTATCCCGATAAAATCGAACTTGTTCTTGCCGGACGTGAACGGAAAAGGCTCGTTTCCCGTCTTGTAAGCTTCCACCATGCGGGTAAAGACCGAGTTATTGTTCTCATCGTCGCCGACTATATAGAAACCGCGGATCCACTGCAGAACGCAATTTTTTTCCCGGCAATACTCCGTCATCCTCATTCTCAGAGTATTTTTGGCTTTTCCGTAAGGGGTGACAGGATTGGTCGGTGTATCTTCTGTGACAGCTCCTTCAAAATATCCCACTTCATGCATGGTACTCATGACTGCAAGTTGAGGCAGGCCATCGTCAATAAGACCTTTGAGAAAACTGTAATGCCGGTCAAGGTCCTCCATATGACTCGGATTATCGTGGTCAAAACTGTTTCTCCACGCCAGATGTATACATGCATCCGGGCTGCCGGACCTCTCATACAGGCCGGTGACGCCGCGTAAAATATCTGCTTCTATTACATCGCAGCGTTCATCAACCGCATCACAGCGCAAATCCACTGCCGTCACCTTTACCCCTCTGGACAGAAGCACAGGTATAACATGTTTTCCTATGTATCCGTTCGCTCCGGTGACAAGAACTCTCATGTCGTATGCTGCTCCCTAATAATTGTTCAAGAACGCCTCGGCGTTCTTGACGCGACATGCGCGGCGCGTAAGCGCCTTCC
>CAMYVI010000221.1 GCA_947302185.1 uncultured Lachnospiraceae bacterium | reverse complement strand
GACTAAGGCACAGGAAGATGAAACCGATACTCCGGTTCATTCAGGTGCGAACGAAGCAGGCCTGCCGGCTTCTCAGAAGATGCTTATCAGGGAAATTGCGGATCAGGATAAAAGTCCTGTCAAATATGAGCAGCAGACTCTCATGGATATGCAGCCATCCTTTCTCTCGCCGGAAGCCGCCGAGAGCAGGAGAATAATCGGATGCGCGTTCAATACATATTGGATAATTGAGTACGGAGATAAGCTTTATATGATCGACCAGCACGCCGCTCATGAAAAAGTTCTTTTCACCCGCTTCATGAAGGAATATGAGAACAGTTCCGTCACGATGCAGCAGTTGAGTCCCCCTCTGATAATATCTCTTGACAGTATCGGGCAGTCGCTTGTAGCCGAATACATGGATGCATTTACAAAAGCGGGATTCGAAATAGAATCGTTCGGCGGAAATGATGTAAAAATCAGCGCGGTGCCTTATCATTTGAGCGCACTCGGGTCCGGGCATCTTTTTACAGAGATGCTTGACCATCTGGAAATCAGTTCGGATCCGAAAAAGCTTCAAATATATGAGCATCGTGTTGCGACAGAAGCCTGCAAAGCAGCCGTCAAAGGAGGCGACAGACTCTCATTAAATGAGGCCAGGGCGCTGATTGACGAGCTGTTCCTGTGCGAGGATCCGTATCACTGCCCGCACGGGCGTCCGACGATCATCTCTTTTACCGAGAAGGATCTTGAAAAGAGATTTAAACGTATCGTTTGATCAGTAAACCTGTATTCTTGTGATGAAAAACTATGATGAGAGCGGAAAACAAAACGCAAGAGAACGAAATGCATGAAAGGTGAACGGTATGTCTGATAATGATAACACTCTTGTCGTGATCGGAGGCCCTACGGCATCCGGAAAAAGCGAGATAGCGGTCGAACTTGCAAGAAAGATCGGAGGAGAGATAATTTCTGCGGATTCGATGCAGGTTTACCGCCATATGGATATAGGTTCTGCCAAGATTACACTGGAAGAGATGATGGGCGTGCCTCATTACATGATAGATGTCGCCGATCCTACGGAGGAATATGATGTCGTCCGGTATGCTGCGGAGGCAAAAAGCCACATCCGCGATATTCAGAACCGCGGAAAAATACCGATTCTATGCGGAGGAACAGGCTTTTACATACAGGCTGTTACCCGTGATATAGATTTCACCGAATCGGGTCGTGATGATGAATACCGGCGCCGTCTTCTGGAATTAGCCGAAAAGAGAGGCAATGCGGCCCTTCATGAAGAGCTGAGAAAAGCAGATCCCGAATCGGCGGATGAAATACATCCGAATAACATCAAGCGGGTCATCCGGGCTCTGGAGTATTACCGCCAGACCGGAGAAAAGATTTCAGAGCACAACACGCGTGAGAGAGAACGCAGTTCGCCTTATGATCTTCATTTTTATGTGATAAATTGTGACAGAAGGCTTCTTTACGAGAGAATAGATAAGCGCGTTGATTTTATGATGGAAATGGGGCTTCTGGATGAGGTCATGTACCTTCAGGCTATGGGGCTGCACAGAGATATGGTATCCATGCAGGGGCTCGGCTACAAGGAGATGCTGGATCATCTGGACGGAAAGTATGACCTTGAGGAGGCGGTACGAGTCTTAAAGCGCGATTCGAGGCATTTCGCCAAGCGGCAGATTACCTGGTTTAAACGTGAAAAGGATGCAGTGTGGGTACAGCGTGAAGACTTCGGCAATGACACATTCAGAATAGTGGATTATCTGGTGAGGGATTTGACTCATGGAAAATATATATAAAGCTCTCGGCATAGACCGGGATGTATACGCTTACGGTGAAAAAATCTGTGAAAATCTGACGGAAAGATTTCGTGAGGTAGACAAGGTAGCTGAATATAACCAGCTGAAAGTAATAAAAGCCATGCACGAGTGCAAGGTCAGTGAGGCGTGTCTACAGGGAACGACCGGTTACGGTTACAATGATCTCGGGAGGGATACGCTCGAAGAAGTTTACAGTAAAGTGTTTCATACGGAAGCTGCACTCGTCAGGCCGCTGATCGCCTGCGGTACGCATGCTCTTTCCATAGCGCTTGCGGGGAATCTCAGACCCGGAGATATTCTTCTGTCAGTGTCGGGTAAACCATATGATACTCTGGAAGAAGTCATAGGGATCCGCCCTTCGAGGGGAAGTCTGGCGGAATACGGTGTTAAATACGAACAGGTGGATCTTCTGTCCGACGGAAATTTTGACCTTGACGGAATACGCGCGGCAATCAGACCCGAAACAAAGATGGCTGCAATTCAGAGGTCAAAGGGCTATGATACGAGACGGACTCTCTCTGTAGAAAGAATCGGGCAGGCCATTGATTGTATCCGGTCAGCGAGACCTGACATCATAATCATGGTGGACAACTGCTACGGAGAGTTTGTTGAGGTCTCTGAGCCTTCGGACTTCGGGGCTGACCTCATTGTCGGTTCCCTGATCAAGAATCCGGGAGGCGGACTTGCTCCCGTAGGAGGATATATAGCCGGAAAGAAAGAATATGTTGAAAATGCCGCTTACCGGATGACATGTCCGGGTCTCGGGAGCGAAGTCGGTCCGTCCTTAGGCCTCAATCCGTCCATGTATCAGGGATTTTTTATGGCCCCGGTCGTAACGGCAGCTGCTCTTAAGGGCGCGATTTTCGCCGCCAATGTTTATGAGCGTCTCGGATTTGACGTTCTTCCGGACAGCAGGGAGTCCCGTCATGATATAATTCAGGCTGTTACCCTGCGTTCACCGGAAGCTGTGATCGCTTTCTGCAAAGGAATTCAGAAGGCGGCTCCCGTGGACTCACATGTCAGTCCCGAACCCTGGGATATGCCGGGATATGACGATCCGGTCATTATGGCAGCCGGAGCGTTTGTTATGGGATCGTCCATTGAACTCTCGGCTGACGGTCCGATCAGGCCTCCGTATAACGTTTATTTTCAGGGCGGGCTTACATGGCCGTCCGCCAAGCTCGGTATTCTCATGTCCTTGCAGTCAATGAAAGATGCGGGGCTGGTCGATCTTACCGGGTTGATCTGAAATTACAGGATCTGAAAATCATGAAAGACACTGCCTGCATATAAAGAAAGGCCCTGAATATGAAAAAACAAAACAGAGTCCTGATAATCGGAGGCGGGGCTTCCGGACTTTTTGCCGCAATAACGGCGGCGGAACACGGCGCTCTTGTCACGGTTCTGGAAAGGGAAAAGAAAGCCGGAAGAAAAATATTAAAGACCGGCAACGGTAAGTGTAATTTTACTAATATCGGTAATCCCGCTCATGCCTATCACGGCACCGACAGAGTGTTTGCAAAAAAAGTCCTGACAGGTTTTACTCCTCAGGACACGATAAAAAGATTTACAGAGTACGGTATTTTTACGACCAACAGAAATGACTGGATCTATCCCCGCTCGGAGACAGCGGAATCCGTTCTGACCACCCTTATGTGGAGAGCTTCCGAGCTTCATGTAAAAGTAAAGTGCAATGAAGAGGTCAGAAAAATAGAAAAAAAAGATAATGTCTTTATAGTCCGTACGGGGACATGGCACTACGAGGCGGATAAAGTCATACTCGCATGCGGCAGCGCGGCATCTTTAACCGATAAACAGCTTCCTTATAAAAGCTATGAACTGGCCGCTATGATGGGACATTCTGTTGTAAATCCGCTGCCGGCGCTCGTACCTCTGAAAGTCAGAAATTCAAACTCGTTGAGGTGGGGAGGTGTCCGGATCGGCGCCCGTGTCAGCCTCTACGCGGAGGATATTTACATAGCTGATGAAGAAGGACAGATCCAGCTCACAGATTCCGGGATTTCCGGAATTCCGGTATTTGCAATAAGCGGTCAGGCGCTCAGGCTTCTCGAGGGCGGTCTCCGTGTATCTGCAGTGCTCGATTTTTTACCGGAATTCTCTACAGAAGGTCTTGCCGGTTTCCTGTATAGCAGAAAGAAGATGCATCCTGAAAGAGGCATGGGAGATCTTCTCGTCGGTCTTCTGCCGGAGAGATTGATTTTCTCGATCACAGACCGGGTAAAAAGCGAGATTGAGCGCGCGGTTCTTTCAGAAGATATTGATGATGACCACGGAAATGATCAGACGGGGATAACCGATAGGAATGAGATTCGGATGCTCGCCGAAGTCATCAAGGAGTTCAAGACGGAAATTACGGGAAGCGCCGGATTTGCAAATGCACAGTGTGTGACCGGCGGCATTTCTACAGATGAAGTTGACCCGTCTTCATGTGAGTCAAAAAAGACCGGCGGGCTTTATCTGACCGGTGAAATGCTTGATATAGACGGTGCGTGCGGAGGCTGGAATCTGCAGTTCGCCTGGTCGACCGGTTACCTCGCAGGCATGCATGCAGCGGAGGCTTTATGATTAGAATTACTGATATCAAAATGCCTGTTCGCGCAGGCAGAAAAGAGCTGATTAAGAGTGCAGCCGACAGGCTGCGCATCAGTGAGCGGGACATCACGTCGCTTCGAATTCACAGACGTTCGTTCGATGCCAGAAAAAAGCCGGAGCTCCTGTATATTTATACTGTGGATGTTGAAGTCGGGAAAAAAATCCCCCGGAAGAGCAGGGACAGGAATAACCGTATAATGACGGTTCCGGATGAAGTGTACAGACTTCCTCCTTCAGGCAATGAAGTACTTCGGGACAGACCCG
>CAMYVI010000220.1 GCA_947302185.1 uncultured Lachnospiraceae bacterium | reverse complement strand
GTGCAAGAATTCATATCCGCTCGGGAAAGGGCGGTGACGGACACGTCAGTTTCCGACGCGAGAAATATGTTCCGGCAGGAGGGCCGGACGGCGGCGACGGCGGAAAAGGCGGAGACATTATATTCGAAGTCGATAAGAGTATGAATACTCTTTTTACATATAAGCATAAATATATGTTCAAAGCCGGTAACGGCGAGGAAGGCGGACATAAGCGCTGCCACGGAGCTAACGGTGCAGACCTTGTCCTGAAAGTTCCGGAGGGAACGATTCTCCGCGAGGAACATTCCGGAGAGATCATTGCGGATATGTCAGGCGAAAATATGCGAAAGACGATTCTCAGGGGCGGCCGCGGCGGCAGGGGGAACATGAATTTCGCGACTCCTACCAATCAGGCGCCTCAGTACGCGGAACCCGGCAAGCCGGCTCTGGATCTTGACGTCATACTGGAACTTAAACTGGTCGCGGATGTCGGTCTTGTAGGATTTCCGAACGCCGGCAAGTCAACATTTCTGTCACGAGTGACAAATGCAAAACCAAAAATAGCCTCCTACCCGTTCACAACAATCCAGCCGAATCTCGGTGTTGTCGATTTCGGTGACGGCAGGGGATTTGTCATAGCGGATATGCCCGGTCTTATCGAAGGTGCTTCCGATGGCGTCGGACTGGGGCACGAATTCCTCAGACATATCGAGAGGACACGCGTCATTATCCACATTGTGGACTGTGCGTCCTTTGACGGAAGAGATCCGGTCGAAGATATTCGGGCCATTCACAGGGAGCTTGAACAGTATAACCCGGCGATCATGAAAAAACCGATTGTTATCGCGGCTAACAAAATCGACGTCATTTACGGAATGGAAGAGGATCCGGTCGAGAGAGTGCGGGCCGCATTTGAAAAAGAAGGATATAAGGTATATCCGATTTCGGCTGTTACGGGCCGGGGAGTAAAGGAATTGCTCTATGCCGTACAAAATCTCCTTGAGACGGTTGCACCTGAAATCGAATTCTATGAACAGGAATTCTTCCCTGAAGACATGCTTGTCACGGAAGATCTGCCCTATTCGATAGCTGTGACGACCGATGATAAAGGCCGAAGCGTATATATCGTAGAAGGACCGAAAATCGATAAGATGCTCAGTTATACGAACCTCGAATCCGAGAAGGGATTTACATACTTCCAGAACTGGATGCGCAAGACCGGCATCAACGAAAATCTTGAACGATACGGCATAGGAGAGGGCGATACCGTCCGCATGTACGGTCATGAATTCAATTATTATCTGGAGAACACGGAGGAAGAAGATGAATCTGACAAGTAAGCAAAGGGCATATCTTAAAAGTTTAGCCATGACAGAAGATCCGATAATCTATCTCGGCAAATCATCACTCACTCCCGAGAATACAAAAAATGTGGAGGAAGCATTAGCAGCCAGAGAACTCATTAAAATCGGCGTTCAGAAAAATTGTGATGACGACCCGAGGGAACTTGCCGATATGGTCGCAGAGCGGACACACTCCGAAGTAGTGCAGGTAATCGGACGAAAAATCGTTCTGTACAGGCCCGGCAAAGATAAAAACCGTAAAATTGAACTGCCACGCGCAACTAAGAAGGTTTAAGGTAGTAGAAAAAGATGAGAAAAGTTGGGATCATGGGAGGCACTTTTGACCCGATCCACATCGGGCATCTGATACTGGGAGAAAATGCATATCTCCAGTTAGGGCTGGATAAAGTCATATTTATGCCGTCCGGGAATCCTCCTCACAAGCGGAATCGTGAAGGTCGGGCTTCCGATATGCAGCGTATGGATATGGTCAAGCTGGCGATTGCGACAAATACGCATTTTGAGATATCGGACATCGAAATGAATGAAGAGGGCTATTCCTATACATTCAGAACACTCGAGCGCCTGAATGCGGAACATCCCGATACGCGTTACTATTTTATAATCGGCGCGGATTCTCTGTTCGATTTCGACGGATGGATGAATCCTCAGCGAATCTGCGATGCGTGTACACTTGTAGTCGCTACGCGAAATCACACCAGCAACATGCAGTTGGACGCTGCCATTACACATGTCCGAGAGAAATTCAATGCCGATATCGTAAAGCTCGATACGGAAAATATAGACTGTTCATCCCGCCAGATCCGCAGCTGGGTCGAAGCGGGTCATACCGTGAAGTATTATGTCCCGGACACAGTAATCAATTATATAAGCACCTATGGGGTATATGCAGGAGGGACAAATGGCAAAAGCCGATCTCGAGAAGTATAACAAACGACTTAAGAAATATCTGGATGAGAACCGCTATTATCACACACAGGGAGTGAGATACACTGCGACGGCCATGGCCATGGCACACGGTGTAGATCTCTATAAAGCAGAGCTGGCAGGCCTCCTGCATGACAGCGCCAAAAACATTCCGGACGATAAGAAAATCAAATTGTGCACAAAACACAATATTCCGATGTCGGATATCGAGATGCAGAGTCCTTATCTTCTTCACTCAAAGCTCGGAGCTTATATAGCTGAAGCGAAATATGGTGTACATGATGAGGAAGTCCTCGAGGCTATCCGCAACCATACAACCGGAAAGCCCGATATGAGCCGCCTTGATCAGATTATTTTTATCGCAGATTATATAGAACCCAGAAGGGATAAAGCGCCGAATCTTCCGGAAGTCAGAAGGATGGCATTTCTTGATCTTGATGAATGCTGCTATATAATTCTGAGAGATACATTAAATTTTCTGAAATCCAAAAAGGCAAAGATTGACAGTATGACAGAAGAAGCCTACAATTTCTATAACGGAATACATTGCAGGAAATATCAGACTGCGGAAAAAATTGATAGTTCTCAGGGCTGATATCGGTAGCTGCGCAACTATTCAAAATTAAAAATGAGGATGATAGTGTATGGAAAAAGAAGAGAGCAGAAAACTGGCCGCTATCGCCGTGAAAGCACTCGAGGACAAGCTCGGAAAAGATATCAAAGTAATAGAAATCGATGAAATATCCCCGCTTGCAGATTATTTCGTCATCGCTACCGGCCGGAACGCCAATCAGACCGACGCCATGGTCGAAGCGGTAGAAGAAGCAGCAGAAAAAGCCGGCTTTGTTCCGGACCACATCGAAGGTCATAAGAACGGTAATTGGACGCTCATCGATTTCAAGGGGGTCGTTGTTCATGTGTTCGATGAGGAAGCGCGCGGGTTCTATGATCTGGACAGAATTTGGAAAGACGGAAAACAGATAGAGGCGGACGCCCTGTGAACAAATAAGAAACCCAATGATCTGATTTGATTTGAGCAAGCCGCTTATCGGCCTTTATCCTAATTTAACAGCCGATAGACTTGTCATAATTTGCTTATGAAATTTAACTTCAAAAAGATAAGGACATCGCTGCTTGCGATGTCTTTGATATTTATATTGACTGCCTGCGGACACGGAGATTCCGAAAATACATTTTCTTTATCTGACTGGAGAGAAGTCATAAGACTCGAAATTAATGCGCTTAAAGAAAGACTGGGAATCGCTAAGGAAAAGGGTGAGGATATCTCTTCCGAATCTTCGGAAACATTCGATGGTTTCACCATAGATCCCGATATCTCGGTGGAAGTGCGCGAAGGAGAACAGTTCTCTGACGGTGATGAGACCACAGAAGACAGAACACAGGGGCTGACGGGCTTTTATTATAATCAGCTTCCGGAAGACCGTAAGAGCGCGTATGAACAGCTTTATACAGGTATCGTCGAGAGAAAATCGGAGTTTTTCATTTATGCCCAGCATGATGAGGACTGCGGACCGGCCCTGAACGCACTGGTATGCGACCATCCGGAATTCTTCTGGATCGACGGTAACGCATCGATTTACGGTTATGAAGGTCCCGGGGCCAAGAAGATCACACTTGAATTCAATATTAATGCAGATGACATTGACAGCGTTCAGTCTGTGATCGATGCAGCCACGCAGGAATATATCAGTCTGCTTCCGGAAAATGCCAGCTCCTACGACAAAGTAAAGACAGCCTACGAATATGTTATACGCAAGGCTGATTATATGCTTCACGCTCCGCAGGCACAGAATATCCAGAGTGTATTCCTTTACGGGCAGAGTGTATGTGCCGGATACACGCGTTCTTTTCAGTACCTTCTCTCAAAAGTCGGTATCGAGAGCACTTATATAGCAGGCACAGTAGAACATAACGGTGCTCTGGAATCGCATGCCTGGAGCTTAGTCAATATAGACGGAATCAATTATATGACGGACGTGACATGGGGAGATCCGAATTACGGCGGATCCGATGTAGAGGGCAAGATGCCGGATATACTTTATAATTACCTGTGTCTTACGACGGAAGATATGGAAAGGGCAACACATAGACCGAATCCGGCGTTCGCCTATCCGATATGCGAGTCCAGAGACTACAATTATTATCTTCTGAACGGTTATTATTATGAGACCTGTGACCGGGATGAGATCAGCGGAGCTCTGAATGCCGCCATAGAGAACGGAGAGTCATCGGCACATTTTAAATTCTCCAATTTTGATGCCTATGCGGAAGCAGTCTACGCTATCTATGACGACGGCCTGCTGAACAGTGCACTGCAGTTACGCATGCAGTGGGACGGTCTTGAATCAATGTCATATTATCCCATGAATGACGATGCGCTGTGCACAATAGACATTTACTGGTAATTATGTAACATTCAAGAACGCCTCGGCGTTCTTGACGCGACATGCGCGGCGCGTAAGCGCCTT
>CAMYVI010000219.1 GCA_947302185.1 uncultured Lachnospiraceae bacterium | reverse complement strand
AAAACAGCAGATACTATCAATCCGATAATAATTTTTTTTCTCATATTTCCTCACCAAAAAAATAGTTCTTATTATCTTGATAGCACAGTATAACGAATAAGTCAATATTGAAATTCACGCGGTAACTGTCATATTGAAATTCACGCGGTAACTGTCATAGCGTCCTTTATAGTCTTTACATATCTGCCTACATACTCCGGTGCCGCTTTTCCGTAACGTTCAAGCAATTTGATAATTGCTGAACCGACAATCGCTCCGTCGGAAATATCCGCCATTTTCCTTGCCTGCTCCGGAGTGGATATACCGAAACCTATCGCGCACGGAAGAGCGGTATGCTCTCTGACAACCTTTACAATGGAAGCAAGGTCCGTCTTAATTTCGCTTCGGGTACCTGTGACACCGAGACTGGATACAATATAGAGAAATCCTTCAGCATCCCCGGCAATCATGGCGATGCGGTTTTCAGAAGTAGGAGCGATGAGCGATATCAGGTCAACATCGTACTGTCTGCAGTACGGCTGAAACTCTTCCTTCTCCTCAAAAGGAAGGTCGGGAAGAATGAGTCCGTCAACTCCGACATCATGGCAGGTTCCAATGAACTTATCTGCTCCGTACGAAAACACTACGTTGGCATATGTCATAAAGACAAGCGGTACCTTAACGTCACGGCGCAGTTCCCTGACGAATTCAAATATCTTATCTGTTGTGACACCTCCGCGCAGTGCCCTTATGTTCGCTCCCTGAATAACGGGGCCTTCAGCAGTCGGATCCGAGAACGGTATACCGAGTTCAACGAGGTCTGCACCGTTTTGGACAGCAGCGCGTACAACGGCTGCAGTTGTTCCGAGGTCCGGGTCGCCGCAAGTGATAAACGGGATGAATGCCTTGCCGTTTTCAAATGCACATTTAATATTACTCATGGATATCCTCCCCTCTGTAACGGGCGATGGCTGCGCAGTCCTTGTCGCCTCTGCCGGAAATCGTGATCACAATAATCCTGTTTTTTTCCATTGTCGATGCCATCTTCATCGCATGAGCCACAGCGTGAGCCGATTCAATAGCAGGGATGATACCTTCCGTCTTTGCCAGATATTCAAATGCATTTACCGCTTCGTCATCAGTGACAGGTACATATTCCGCTCTTCCTGTATCGTGCAGATACGCATGCTCAGGACCGACACCCGGATAATCCAGTCCTGCGGAAATGGAATATACAGGTGCTATCTGTCCATACTCATCCTGGCAGAAATATGATTTCATGCCGTGAAAGATACCAAGCTTTCCGGTAGCTATAGTCGCCGCCGTTTCAAATGTATCGATGCCTCTTCCGGCAGCTTCACATCCGATCAGTCTTACGTTTTCATCTTCAATAAAATGATAGAAACTTCCGATCGCATTTGAACCGCCGCCCACACATGCAATAACCGCATCAGGCAGTCTGCCCTCTTTTTGAAGAATCTGTTCTTTTATTTCAAGAGATATAGCTGCCTGAAAATCGCGAACGATGGTCGGGAACGGATGAGGTCCCATGACAGAGCCAAGGCAGTAGTGAGTGTCGCTTATACGTCTTGTCCACTCCCGCATAGCTTCGGATACGGCATCCTTCAATGTTGCTGTACCCGTCTTTACGGGAATTACCTCCGCACCGAGCAGCCTCATGCGATATACATTGAGGGCCTGGCGGATCGTGTCCTCCTCTCCCATGAAGACGACGCATTCCATCCCCATCAGGGCAGCGGCAGTTGCTGTTGCGACACCGTGCTGACCAGCCCCCGTTTCCGCAATCAGACGAGTCTTGCCCATCTTTTTGGCAAGAAGCGCCTGACCGAGCACATTGTTTATTTTATGTGCTCCGGTGTGGTTGAGGTCTTCGCGCTTCAGATAGATCTTCGCGCCGCCAAGGTCCTTCGTCATCTTTTCGGCATAATAAAGGCGCGACGGTCTGCCTGCATACTCATTCAGAAGCTCGGTGAGTTCTTCGCGAAATTCAGCATCGTTTTTGTAATGGTCATAAGCTTCCTCCAATTCAATCACTGCGTTCATCAGTGTCTCGGGAATATACTGACCGCCGTGTATCCCGAAACGTCCGTTTGGATTCGTCATCGATTACCTCCTCTTACGGAAACGGCAAATGCCGCCATCTTTGCTTTGTCTTTCATTCCGTCTGTCTCAATACCCGAACTGACATCGACCGCAAAGGGTGTCAGTTGTTCAAATGTGCTTTCCACATTGTCAGGGGATAATCCGCCTGCAAGGATATACGGTCTTTTCATGTCTTTTATGAGTTTCCAATCAAATGTCATTCCCGTTCCCGCGCCGGAGTCGAGAAGAACATAATCAGCCGTACTTTTTTCAGCCTCCGCGATATCCTCTGCAGTCTTAATGCGATAAGCCCTGATGATCGGCTTATCGGTGAGCTGTCTGAGTTTTCCGATATACTCTTCATTCTCGCTGCCGTGAAGCTGCGCGATATCAATAATTCCCCGGTTCAAAAGGTCAGCGACATGATAAGGGGTGTCATCTACGAACACACCGACCGCTTTGATTTCGGCCTCAAGTGAGCACTTAAGTTCTGCCGCTCTTTCAGGCGAAACATATCGTTTGCTTTTCGATGCGAAAACGAATCCTATATAATCAGGTCGTAACTCATTTGCAGCCTCTATATCACTGATTCTCGATAATCCGCAAAATTTTATTCTCGTCATATAGTACCTCTGAGTTCTGTGAGTCCGGCTTTCTTATCCTCCGCCCTCATCAGGGCTTCACCGATCAGGACGGCATCAGCGCCGATTTCATGCAGCGAGGCAACATCTGCAGCATCCTTCACGCCGCTTTCCGCCACAAATAACACGTCTCCGGGGATAAGGCTTCTGAGCTTTCGACTGTTGTCCATATTCACTGAAAAATCCTTAAGATTACGATTATTTACGCCGATCATTCGCGCTCCTGCGGAAAGAGCGATGCCGACTTCAGATGCGTCGTGTGCTTCCACCAGGGCAGACAGCCCCAGATCGTCGCAGATACTGATGTACTTCCTGATTTGATCCTCATTCAGTATGGAACAGATCAGAAGCACTGCCGACGCGCCGAGCACTTTAGCCTCGTAGATCATATACTCATCTACGATGAAATCCTTGCGCAGGCAGGGAAGCGATACCGCGGACGTGATTTCTTTCAGATATTCATCCCTTCCTAAGAACCATTTCGGTTCAGTCAGCACTGAAATGCAGTCAGCTCCTGCCGCCTCGTACTCCTTTGCAATTTGCAGATACGGAAAGTCGGTAGCAATTATACCCTTGGAGGGGGAGGCCTTTTTGCATTCACAAATAAATGACATTTTGTCTTTTTTTATTGCATCTTCAAAAGCAAAATGTCCTTTTTTCGCGGACAATGCCTGCTGCTTAAGATTCTCAAGCCGCGTTTTCTTTTTAGCTTCTGACACGCGAAAACGGGCGTGATCAGCAAGTTGATCAAGAATCGTCATATATCTGCCTCCGGTCTGTTGCTTACTTCTATGAAATCGTTCAGCGTCTTCAGGGCTTTGCCGGAATCAATAATCTCGGCTGCAAGTGCTACGCCGTCCTTCATGTTGTTCGCTTTACCGCAGATGTAAAGCGACGCACCGGCATTCATAAGAACGGCATTTCTTTTATGGCCTTTTTCACCGTTAAGAATCGATAGCGTGATTCCGGCATTTTCCTCCGGCGTGCCGCCGACCATATCTTGCTTTGCGCAGCGTGCAAAACCGAAATCTTCCGGCTTGATCACAGATGTTTTGAACCAGCCGTCACGAATCTCACAGATCGTAGTCGGAGCGCTAAGTGAAATCTCATCCAGCTTATCCTGACCATACACGACCATGCCGCGTCTGACGCCGAGATTGGCAAGTACCTGAGCCAGTGGCTCGACAAGATAATCATCATACACGCCGAGGAGCTGCATGGACGGTGAGCCGGGGTTAGTGAGGGGTCCTAAAATGTTGAACACGGTGCGGAAGCCCAGTTCCCTTCGGATCGCACCCACATATTTCATGGAAGTATGGTATTTTTGCGCGAAGAAGAAACACATTCCGACTTCATTCAGAAGTTCTATACATCTTGAAGGACTCTGCCTGATATTGACTCCGAGAGCTTCAAGGCAGTCTGCTGTGCCGCATCGAGAGGAAGCTGCGCGGTTGCCGTGCTTTGCTACCTTCACGCCTGCCGCCGCCGCAACGAGAGCGGATGTTGTTGAAATATTGAAGCTGTGGGCATCGTCGCCCCCTGTTCCGACAATCTCGAAGAGCTCCATTCCCGTTTCGACCCTGGTCGCATGCGCTCTCATAGCCGCCGCACAGCCCGCGATTTCATCGCTCGTCTCCGCTCTTGCGCTTTTGGTGGAAAGCGATGCAAGAAATGCTGCATTCTGCGTAGCCGTTGTTTCACCGCTCATTATTTCACTCATAACTGTATAAGCTTCATCAAAGGTGAGATCTTCCTTATTTACGATTTTTACAATTGCTTCTTTAATCATGGATTCTGTCTCCTTTACAAATTTTCAGTGCATCAACGAAAAAACACTATCGATGCAATATCTTCTGTCAAAAGAGTTTTCATGACAGAACAAAAAGCCAACAAAAAACGTCCCTGACAGAATATTACTTCTGTCAAGGACGAATAAATAATTCATTATCCGCGGGGCCACCTTGATTCACGAGCTGCCTCGCGCGCTTAGCAGGATACAATCATATCCCCGGCAAATAACGCCTGCCTTCAACGTCGCAGAA
>CAMYVI010000218.1 GCA_947302185.1 uncultured Lachnospiraceae bacterium | reverse complement strand
GTGTTCAACTAAAGCAGAAGCTGAGGTTGTCTTGCAAAGGGCACAGGAGGCCGGATTTTCAAAGGTGTATATAAAGTATTCGGGCGAATACATAGGGAATTGAGAATAATAACCTGCATAAACTCTTATTATAGAAGTCATTTGAATTGCTTTGAACAGAGATTACGAGGTCAGCGGAATCGAGGAGAATGTCTCCCCGATTCCGCATTTGCTTTTAAGAATACAAAAGCGAACCATATTTCAGCGCGCAGGGCGGCATAATGCTTTTCCGGTGACGGAGATCCGCAGGAGAATTTGAGCTTGATACGGGGCTATATGCCGCGTTCAGGATGCCTTAAAGTTATAAACCGGCTTCATCACGTCGATAATATCCACGGAGTCGCGGATAACATCAATAATGTCTTCCAGCGACTTATACGCCATGGGTGCCTCATCCAGAGTGGATTCGTTCACGGATGAGGTGTAGATTCCTTTCATTGTTTCCTGATACTCTTTGAGGCTGAGCTGCTCCTTCGCTGTTTTGCGGGACATAATTCTCCCCGCCCCATGGGGAGCTGAGTAGTTCCATTCTGCATTTCCTTTACCTATGGCCAGTACGCTTCCATCCCTCATGTTAATCGGGACCAGAACTTTCTCTCCCTTGTGAGCAGCGATGGCGCCCTTTCTGAGAATCATTTCATTTGTGTCGATGTAGTTATGTATTGTATGGAATGCATCGCCTCCGGCGATACCGGTTCTTTCAAGAAGGATTTCGGCCATTTTTTCACGGTTTCTGCGGGCGAAACGCTGACAGATTTCCACATCATGCAGATAATCGGACAGATACTCTCCGTAAAGCCAGCATAAGTCATCCGGTATCGTAGAAATCCGCTGATTCCAGGAAATCATCTCTAAGGCCTTCTGAATTTCTTTCTTTCTTCCCTGCTCTTTATAGGTGCGAATAATCTCATTTCTCTCCTTAAAATACGTCTCCTTGCCTTTATTCAGGTCGATTGCCAGGCGCTGGTACAGCTCTGCGACCTGTTTTCCCAGGTTGCGGCTTCCGCTGTGAATGACCAGGTACTTTGTGCCGTCTGCCGCTTCATCGATCTCGATGAAATGGTTGCCGCCTCCCAGTGTGCCCAGGCTCCGCTCGAGGCGCTTCGTGTCTTTCAGGCTGCGGTAGCATCGTAACTCCTGCAGATCAAAGCGTTCCTGCCTTCCTTCCCAGACATTCATGCCGGAGGGGATATAATGTGCTGCCTCATCAAGTTTTTCGAAATCAATAGCACCCGTTCCGAGGCTTACGGTATACATGCCGCAGCCGATATCAACACCGACAATGTTTGGAACGGCTTTATCGATGATCGTCATAGTCGTTCCGATTGTACAGCCTTTTCCCGCGTGGACATCAGGCATGATGCGTATCCGGCTGCCTTCCGTAAATTCGTAATCACACATACGACGGATTTGCTCGATTGCTTCCTCCTCGATGACATTTGCGTAGCAAATTGCGGTATTTATTTTCCCCTTGATTGTTAACATAATTTCACTTCCTTTTCTGTTTTTCAGGTAACAGGAGCGGCGCTATAGTTATTGCCTTGCGTTTCCGGACTTTCATGTTCTGCTTTGTTATACCTACCATACAATAGCAATCCGGAAAAGTCATCATACTTGCAGTATAAAGGAGAGTGAGGCTCTGCCCAAATTTCCATTTTTATTCTTCATCGCGCAATACTCGTGACAAAAGTCAATAATACGCGAAAGGAGACACTTGTCTTCATCGTGAGTATAATCTCGCGATGAAGAATATAAGCCTCCGGCGGATCGCAGACATGCGCAGTGGAAGGCGCTTACGCGCCGCGCATGTCGCGTCAAGAACGCCGAGGCGTTCTTGAAGAATACCGAAGTCAATGTTGAGTGTATGAAAGGAGGTACGATTGTGCCAAGACATCCAAGGATAACAAGTGGCAGCGGAATCGAGCACGTTATGCTCCGAGGTGTGAACAAGCAAGTTATTTTTCACGATGATTCCGACCGCAGAAAGTTTTAAGATATTCTATGTTATACTTTGTTTTGGAAATATAGTGTTAGAATCGGGGACGGTTCTTAACCGTTAAGAACCGTCCCCGATAGGGTTTCTGATAGGTCCCTGACAGGGGCCGAATTGACCAAAAGGAGGTCTTATGCAGGCAGCTGTTATTGGCGTAGGCAATATGGGCAGCAAGTATGCTGAACTCATTCAGGAAGGATGCATCCCGGGTCTTGAACTCGCCGCTTTGACAAGAGTAAGAGGGCACTACAGAGAAATGTTACAGAAGTCAATCGATGCGGGAGTTCCCGTCTATGAGACGGCGGATGCTCTTTTTGAAGATATTGAGGCAGGAAAAATAGAGATAGAGGCGGTGATTATCGCTACTCCGCATTATTCACATCAGGAAATTGCCGTTCGGGCTTTTTGTAACGGCCTGCATGTACTGTCGGACAAGCCTTCGGGTGTGTACAGCCGCCAGGGCAGGCTGATGGAGGAGGCGGCGGTGAGAGCGGAGCGGACATTTGCCATGGTCTTCCATCAAAGGACATTTCCGGTATATCAGGAATTGAAAAGGATTGTTTCAAGCGGCATTTATGGCGGACTGAAACGGGTAAATTGGATCGTGACGGACTGGTATCGACCGAACAAGTATTACTCATCGAGCTCGTGGCATGCCACCTGGGCGAAGGATGGCGGTGGGGTGCTGTTGAATCAGTGCCCGCACAATCTGGATCTGCTGCAGTGGATTTGCGGGATGCCGGCGCGGGTGCAGGGATTCTGCATTGAGGGGCATTATCATGATATTGAGGTCGAGGATGACGTCACTGTTTATATGGAATGGGCAAATGGCGCCACCGGAACATTTATCTCCTGCACCGGCGAGGCACCCGGGGTGAACAGGTTGGAAATTTCCCTGGATGAAGCTTTGATTGTCTGTGAGAACGACAGGATTCGGATAGGCGACCTGACTGAGGAGATGGGTATGAAGGAGGCCGAGTATCGAAAGACCTCGACGGATTATTTCAGAAAGTTGAACGGGACGTGGAGCGAGATTGTTCCGGAAAAGGCGGCGGAGCCGTATGAAACGGTGCTGAGAGCATTTGCCGACGAATGTCTCGGCTTCGGAAAGAGTGTGGCGGACGGTGCTGAGGGCAGGAAGAGCCTGCTTATTTCAAATGCTGTGTATCTGTCCTCGTGGGAGAGAAGGATGGTGGACGTTCCGGAGATCGGGAGTGAGGAAGAGAGGGTGTTTGAGGCGGAGTTCGAGAGATGGCTTGAGAGGAAGGCGAGGTAGGGAGCGGAAATTGAGTCGAGCCGAGACCTGACAGAATCCTGCTATTCGCTGCCCGCGTCAGTAAGATCATTTGAAGCATAGAGAGGTAAAGTATGATAGAAACACGTGAACGAAAGTACAAGTTCATCATCGTCGGTTCCGGTTGGCGCGCCCTCCACTATGTCCGCATCGCCAAAGCCCTGCCGCAATGCTACGAGCTCTGCGCACTGCTCTGCCGCGCGGAGGAAAAAGCAGATAGACTCAGCAGGCAATATTCCGTCATCGCCACGACATCGATAGAGGAGTGCATTGCGATGGAGCCTGATTTCGTGGTCGTTGCAGTCAACAAGTCATCCATCGCCGACGTCAGCATCGAGTGGATGCAGCGAGGCTTTCCGGTGCTCTGCGAAACCCCTGTATTGCAGACCGCGGAGGAGGCTGAGAGGATGAGACATTTGCTTGAAAATGGTTGCAAACTCACCGTTGCGGAACAGTACACTAGATATCCGGTGAACAGCGCTCTGCTCAGAATTATCGGGAGTGGGGTGATAGGAGAGGCGGAGTATGCATTTGTCTCAATAGCGCATGAATACCACGGTGCCAGTCTGATCAGGGCATTCCTCGGAATCGGGAATGATGTAAAATATGAGGTGATCAGGAGAGAGTTCGAGTTCGCAACGACCGAAACGAAGAACCGCTATGAAACCTTTACCGATGGGCGGGTCGGCATGAAGAAAAGGACTGTTGCACTGTTTGAATTCGACAACGAAAAGGCGGCTATTTACGATTTTGATTCTGAACAATATCATTCGACGATCCGAGCAAATATGCTGAAAATTCAGGGTCGACGCGGCGAGATTCAGGGCGGTGTGGTGCGCTTTCTGGATGAGAAAAATGAGCCGCACATCGAGCAGCTTGAAGTGAAAAGCCGGGTGGTACATCGGGAGTCGGACAATCCGAATATGCGCGAGATTTGTGAAATAGAGCGGATCTTGTTTAGGGGCGAGGCGGTGTATGAGGCTCCGTTCGGGCTGTGCGGATTGTCGGAGGACGAGACAGCGATGGCGACGCTCATGTGGCAGACCGGCGAGTACGTGCAGGGATTGGGAGAAAATCCATATGGGTTCGAAGAGGCACTTTTGGATGTGAAGATGGGAAGGTTTGAGTGAAAGCGTTCGTCGCAGGCAGTTCCTTTGCGGTTCAAAAGTTGTAAATCGCGGACTGATCATGTCCTTCTTATGAGAGGGGGAAGATTGCAAAGTGTGGACGGTTCTTGTGAGATGGAAAGATTGTAAATTGCAGACTGCTATGCTTGGTGGGAATGATCGCGAATCGAGTGCTGCTTTTGTGCGGTGCAAAAGATAGAGATTAAAAACCGAAAAAGACTATATCGTGATTTCATATAAAAACCGTCCGCAACAATCCTCAATTCTGTTAAAATGGTTGCAGAACCCTCGTTAGGGACGGTTCCTGGCAATTAAGAACCGTCCCT
>CAMYVI010000217.1 GCA_947302185.1 uncultured Lachnospiraceae bacterium | reverse complement strand
TTAAGAACCGTCCCTGATGAGCACCAAGGAGGAGCACAAATGCCAATCGGAATCATTATCAACATATCAGCAGTCATCATCGGAGGTCTTCTGGGAGGCATGGTCGGCAAATACCTCAGCGTTGACTTCAAAGCCAAACTGAGCATGGTATTTGGCGCATGCGCAATGACAATGGGTATCAGCTCCATCTGTCTGATGGAAAATATGCCTGCTGTCATTTTCTCCGTTGTCTTCGGCACAGCGCTGGGTCTCGCAATTCATCTGGGCGACCGCATAAACGACGGCGGTCGTGCTATGCAGAGGCTGATCAGCCGCTTGATCAAGAGTCCTTCAAACGGTCTGTCCGAGAAGGAGTACACCGACGAACTCGTGACGGTCATTGTTCTTTTCTGTGCCAGCGGGACCGGTATCTACGGGACAATCGTGTCCGGTATGAGTGGAGACAACAGCATTCTCATCTCGAAATCGATACTTGACCTGCCGACGGCGATGATATTTGCGTGTTCACTCGGCGTTGTGGTGTCGGTCATCGCGCTGCCGCAATTTGTAATTTTCATGATTCTTTTCCTGTTAGCAGGCGTGATTTATCCTCTGACGACACCGGCGATGATTAATGATTTCAAGGCCTGCGGAGGTGTGCTTCTCATCGCGACCGGATTTCGTATGATAAAGGTGAAAATGTTCCCCATTGCCGACATGATTCCGGCCATGGTACTCGTTATGCCGGTCAGTTGGCTATGGGTGACGTATGTGCTGCCGCTGGTAACAAAATAAGTCTGAATGCAGTGGAAGGCGCCTTTTCACTGTGCACGTCGCGGCAAGAACGCCGGGGTGCTCTTGAACTTTTTAGAATAATTCCCGATCCGTGATCACAGGAGAACCAATGAAAATAGGAATTTTATCAGATACCCACAACATGCTCCGTCCGGAAGTCTGTGAAGCTTTGCGCGGAAGTGACATTATCCTTCATGCCGGAGATATTGCGAAGCCCGAAATTCTGGACGAGCTGCGAGAAATCGCCCCGATAAAAGTTGTCCGCGGCAACAATGACCGTGCATGGGCGGAAGATTTGCCGGTGCATCTTACATTTGAGCTGAATAGTCACCGGTTTTTTATGACGCACAAAAAGCGTGATATTCCGGTCGACGTTGACGCGGATATTGTCATTTTCGGGCATTCTCACAGGTATGAAGAGTACCGCGAGGGTTCAACGCTGTTTTTGAATCCGGGCAGCTGCGGCCCGAGGCGATTCACTCAGCCGATTACGCTGATGCTCATGGAACTGTGCGATGGACAGATTGAAGTGAGAAGAGTCGAGATTGAGCATAAATTAAAGAATATGAAAGCTCCTTCCAATTCTTCAGACCTCAACCTGATAATCATCGGAGCAGTGAGGGACATCCAAAAAGGTCTGTCGGTCCGGGAAATCGCTGCAAAATATAATATCTCCGAAGAATTCGCCGAGCAGATTTGCCGCATGTATCTCACGCATCCGGGCATAGATGCGCAGGGTGTGATCAATAAGATGGAACTTTATGCGCGCGGCTTGTGAGACGCTCGTCGGGGACGGTTCTTAACGGTTGGGGACGGTTCTTAGCCATTAAGAACCGTCCCTGTCCGGAACCTGTCCGAACCCAATCCCCGCATTATAATACTTGGAGGCCAATTATGAAAAAGAAATTACACATCTCCTACAACTCCCCGGTCGTCCTTACATTTATTCTGGCATGTCTTGTCGTGCTGATCCTCGGCATGCTGACAAGCGGAAAGAGCACCCAGCTCTTCTTCATGACTTACCACTCGTCTCTTCTGAACCCGCTGACCTATCTGCGCTTCTTCACCCATGTGTTCGGGCACGCCGGGTGGTCGCACTTCATCGGGAATGCATCGTACATCCTGCTCCTCGGCCCGATGCTCGAAGAGAAATACGGCTCAAAAATGCTGATAGAAATCATCTTTCTGACGGCTGCCGTGACCGGGATCGTCAACTATCTGTTTTTCTGGAACGTCGGTCTTTGCGGTGCGAGCGGCGTGGTCTTTGCCTTTATCATCCTGGCCTCATTCACCAACTTCAGCGAAGGCGAGATTCCGCTTACGTTCATCCTCGTTGCTGTCATTTTCATCGGGCAGCAGGTATATGAGGGCATCGCGGTCAAAGATAATATTTCAAACACAGCCCACATTGTCGGCGGAATGGTCGGCTCAGTCACAGGATATTTCTTAAATCGGAAGTCAGCCTGGTAATGCCAAATGCAGCTCCGGCTCTCAGCCGCGGAAGTATAACCCCGCTCTCATTCCCGGACTGCTGCTCCGGAAGTCCCGCATCACTAAGCACTCCTGAAAGGCAGGTTACAGTATGGAACACTTGCGGTGTGTGGTCGAACGCATCACCTACCAGAATCCGCAGAATGGTTATTCTGTCATCAAATGCCGCGCCAAAGGTTATTCCGACCTCGTCGCCGTTGTCGGTGAAATGCCGGATGTGCACGTCGGAAGCGTTCTGTCGCTGGGCGGTTTCTGGAAAATTGACGGAAAATACGGCCGCCAGTTCACGGTACAGACCTTCGAAGAGACTCTGCCTGCAACTGTCTACGGTATTGAGAAATATCTCGGAAGCGGGCTGGTCAAGGGAATCGGGCCGAAATTTGCAAGGAAAATTGTTCAGCAGTTCGGAAAAGATACGCTGGAGATCATTGACACAAATCCCGACGACCTTCTGCAAGTTCCGGGTATCGGCCGCATCCGTGTGGAGCGCATCAAAAAGAGCTGGATAGAGCAGAAAGAAATCAAGAATATAATGCTTTTCCTTCAAAGCCACGATGTCAGCACCGCCCATGCAACCAAGATTTTCAAGACTTACGGGAACGAAAGCATAAAAATTGTTCAGGAAAATCCATACCGCCTCGCCGACGACATCTGGGGCATCGGCTTCCGCACAGCGGACATCATTGCAGGCAAGATGGGATTCGGCCATGAGAAATACGTTCGTCTTCGAAGCGGCGTCATTTATTCCCTCAATCGCCTGTCCGAGGAGGGCCACTGCTACGCGACGCGCGACATGCTGACGAAGACAGCCGCCGAACTGCTCGATGTTGATGTGAGCCTGATAGAGATGACGCTCGATGAAATGATTAATGTTCGGGACGTGATAACGGATATGATACCGCAGGACGACAGCCTGAGGGGACAGAACTCTCAAATGCAGCCCGGCGCTCATCCCATCGAGTCCCCGCCTGAGTCGCCGTTGCAGCTGCAATCTGGTATAGACCGGGTATATACAAATGAAGGCGGAGCAAATGCTTCATCTGCCCCTGTCACGGAATCATTACCGGAAAAAGCCATCTATCTCCCGCCGTTTTTCTTCTCCGAGAGCGGAACTGCCCGGCGCCTTATGAAGATATTGACAAATGGAGAGGGTATTTGCATTAATCCGCAGGGTCTCGCGGAAAGAGTGAGCCGCAAGACCGGTATGCATTATGACGATGTACAAATGCAAGCCATAGAAACCGCCGTCCGCAGCAAAATTTTGATTTTGACGGGCGGACCCGGAACCGGAAAGACTACAACTACACTCGGAATCATCACTGCTTTCAGAGAAGCACGCGCGCGGATTCTTCTGGCTGCGCCGACCGGACGTGCGGCGAAAAGGCTTTCCGAGACGACCGGCATGGAGGCTAAGACAATTCACAGGCTTCTGGAAGTGAAGCCGCCGGACGGATATCAGAAAAATGAGGATAACCCTCTCGACGGTGACGTTCTGATCGTGGATGAGTGTTCCATGATCGATATTATGCTGATGTACAATTTGCTGAAGGCGATACCGGATAGGATGACGGTGATATTTGTCGGAGATATTGATCAGCTTCCCAGCGTCGGTGCCGGAAATGTTCTGCGTGACATGATCGAGAGCGGGTGCTTCCCGGTCGTGAGGCTTGCGCGCATTTTCAGACAGGCTCAGGCAAGCCGGATCATTATGAATGCCCACCGAATCAACGAGGGAAAAATGCCGGACATCTCAAACGGCAAAAACACAGATTTTTTCTTCATGGATATGGAGAAAGGGACAGACCCGAATGATCCGAATACAAAGCAGCTTGTGCTTGACAAGACGGCGGCTGAGGTTGTTGAGCTGGTGAAGACCAAGCTGTCCCGCTATTACAGGACCCCTCCCCGCGAGATACAGGTGCTCACGCCGATGCAGAGGGGCGTTGTGGGGGCGGAAAATCTCAATCAGGTCCTCCAGAAGGCTGTCAATCCGGCTCCGGCCGGCGGCCGGTTTCCTCAGGTCGATCAGGTGCTCCGGCGCGGAGGGATGATCTACCGGCTGGGAGACAAGGTCATGCAGATTCGGAATAATTATGACAAGGAAGTTTTCAACGGAGATATCGGGTTCATTGAGAGTGTTGATATGGAGGAGCGGGAGCTTCGTGTGAGATTTGACGAGCGGTCTGTTTTGTACGATATATCCGAGCTCGATGAGCTTGTGCTGGCTTACGCGACGACGATTCACAAGGCCCAGGGGTCCGAGTATCCTATCGTGGTGATACCGATACTGATGAATCACTTCGTGATGCTTCAGAGGAATCTCATTTATACCGGGGTGACCCGTGCGAAGCGTATCCTTGTGCTTGTCGGCACGAAGAGGGCGCTGGCTTATGCGGTGCGCCACCTTACTGTTGATAAGAGGAATACGATGCTCAGCGAGCGGCTCCGGAGGTTGTCGGAAAGGCCGGACAGGGACGGTTCTTGACATGCCGGAAAGCCTGTTGGGCATAGGGAATTCGGAAAATGCAGAATTCGGTTGAAATCAAATCATGCCGGAAAGCGTTCCGGGCATAG
>CAMYVI010000216.1 GCA_947302185.1 uncultured Lachnospiraceae bacterium | reverse complement strand
GAACAACAAGATCGTGAGCTGTACGGCACCCGCCGCGTTTACGGCAATCGGTTCCATGAAGATTCTGGGATTCCCGCTGCCGATCTATTTTATGATCGTCATTGCAATACTCAGCTGGTTCGTATTACGCAAGACGGTATTCGGCAGATGGATCTACGCAGTCGGCGGCAACCCGGCGGCTTCTGAGATTTCCGGTATCAATGTCAAGAGAGCAACGATTCTCTGCTATGTATTCTCGGGAATGACAACTGCTGTCGGCGGTATTGTTCTTGCTTCTATGACACGTCAGGCGATGGCTGCGACGGGCTCCGGCTACACCAATGATGTTATCACCGCCGGCGTTATCGGCGTCGTCAGCCTTCTCGGCGGCGTAGGTACAGTTCCCGGCGCTATATTCGGTGCTGTACTGATGGGTCTTCTGAACAACGGTCTGAATCTTCTCAGCGTGCCGTCTACACATGCAGGTCTCGTAAAAGGTCTGGTCATCATAGTTGCGGTAGGTTTTGACGCAATGCAGCACAGAGATCAGGCCAGAAAGAAGAGCGGTTTTGCTTTCTTTAAGAAGAAAAACGCATAAACGCCGAGGCGTTCTTGATTTTGCCGGATGCCTGCCGGGCGTTCGGCGAATATAAAAGAACTAGCATGCCTCTCTTAAACAGTTTAGTTTCCGATGCAGAATTCTCGCGGTGATAGTCTCCGATGAATGTGCAAAAGGAACTAAGTAAATCCGGTCTAAGGACAGAAAGGGTACTATGAAGAAAATAGACGCGCATCTCCACATTGCAAAAGTCCTTGCGGGATATTGCAGAAGAGGAGAGCTTAGAGCAATCGGCGGCGGAAAGGCCGCATGGGGAAATGGGGAAGTATTTGATCTTCTTCCTCAGAACGGTGACTACGGGGAAGAAAATTTCACAGCAGAAGCTGCTCTTAAGATCATGGACAGGAACGACGTTGAACGTGCGGTTCTGATGAACGGCAGTATGTACGGATTCCAGAATATTTACCATGCAGAGCTGCTCAAGAAATACCCGGACAGATTTTGTCCCTCCTGCACCATTGATCCCTATATGACCAATTATATGGAAGCGATGGAACGGTTCTTTGAGGAACTTCATTTCCGTCTGGCCAAGTTCGAAGTCAGCTCAGGCGGCGGACTTATGGGCTGCCATGAACCGTTTTCTCTGTCAGGCGATAAGATGCTTCCGATTTACAGCCTGGTAGAAAAACACAAAGGCGTTGTTGCGCTGGATGTCGGCGATATTTACATGGACAGCCACCAGACCGCGGCACTTCTCAGAATCTCTGACAAGTTCCCGGACCTGAAACTGGTTGTCTGCCATCTCCTGGCGCCGGCCAGAGAAATGCACGATGCATGGGTAGCGGAGCTTCAGATGCTGAAGAGAGCAAATGTCTGGTTCGATATCGCTGCTATGCCGAAGATCATGGCACCGGATGAGTATCCGTATCCGGTTACATGCCAGTATCTGGCTGAAGCGAAAGATATCCTCGGTTCTGACAGAATGATGTGGGGCACGGACGCTCCGTTCGCTGCAACACAGGATACGTATGAGCATCTGACGGATTATCTGACGCAGAGTGATCTGTTCACGGAAGAGGATCTTCAGAACATTTATTACAATAATGCTTTTGAAGTTTACTTTAAGTAATTATTACCCCTGTGCCCCTGCAGGCTTCGGCTTAAAGGGGCACGAAGCAGATTCAGAAAACCGCAAAACCATACGAAAGGAGATATTTTAAATGCAGGTAGTATATGATTTGGGTGGCGGACTTCGCCTGATAGATCTTTCAAAGCTGGTCGATCCGGCTACAGAAACAAGACGCTGCAAGCTGTATCGTTTCAATACCGGCGGTCCTATTCCGGATTTCCACACCAATGTAGATATCATGACACATCTCGGCACACATGCTGAATGCCCGTATCATCACGATGACAACTGGCCGGATGTTACCGGTCTGCCGCTCACGACTTTTGTGGGAAGAGGCGTATATGTTGACTTCAAGGATACAGTGGCTCCCTATACACACATCACAGCTGCGGACCTCGACAGAGAAGCGTCCAAGGTACGTGAAGGAGATATCGTAATTATCGATTCTTCTTACAAGCTGGAGCCTTTCACAAGTGCTACGAATACAGAAGTAGACAAGAGACTCCTTATCGGAGAGGAGAGTGCCAACTGGTTCAAAGAGAAGAAAGTTAAGGCTGTCGGCTTTGGCGACGGTGTTTCCATCGAGAACAGCAATGAGGATGTAAAGCCTTTCCATGATATTCTGATGGCTGAGAATATTATCTTTATCGAAGTTCTGAAGAATCTGGAATACTTGACAAAGGATGTATTCTTTATTTCCTTCTCTCCGCTGCCGATCGTCGGATTGGATTCCAGCCCGGTACATGCGTATGCTATTGAGGGGCTTGCTGAGTTTTCATAAATTTGATTTTGGAGGAGGTAATTGAATGAGAGTAGCAGTTATCGGAGCAGGCGCTATGGGCTCCATATACGGCGGTCACCTTTCTCTGCACAATGATGTATATCTGGTTGACACGAATCAGGCAGTTGTGGATGCCGTCAATGCGAACGGATTAACGCTCGAAGAGAACGGTCAGGACAATGTCTATCATCCGACGGCAGTGACGAGCACTGCGGATCTGGAACCGGTCGATCTCATCATCCTGTTCGTGAAAGCATTATTCTCCAAAGCTGCACTGGGCGGCAATAAGCATCTGATCGGGCCTGATACTTATGTACTTACCTTGCAGAACGGTTCCGGTCATGAAGACATTCTTTCCGAATTCGTAGCGAAAGATCACATCATTATCGGCACGACTGAGGATAACGGCGCAGTTCTCGGCATGGGCCACATCAGACACGGCGGTAAGGGAAATACCAATGTCGGCATGCTTGTTCCGGACGAGGCGGGATTCCTTCCGAAGTTAAAGGAATCATTCGATGCCTGCGGATTCAATGTTCGCATCCATGACAATATTCAGCAGCTTATCTGGGATAAGCTTTTCACAAACATTTCGCTGAGCGCTGTTACGGGCGTTCTGAAATGTGATATCGGTTTCATCGCGGCGGATGAATATGCATGGAAGCTGACGACGCAGCTTATAAAAGAGGCGGTCGCAGTGGCTCACGGGCTCGGACTGGAAGCTGATGAGGAGGCTATCACAAAGAAGGTCAGGGAGACCTCAGAGGGTTCACCGAACGGTGTGACATCTATCTGTGCTGACATGCGCGTGGGCAGAAAGACCGAGGTCGACACGATCAGCGGATCCGTTGTAAGGGCTGCTGCAAAGTGCGGACTGGCTGTTCCCAGCCATGAGTTCATAGTAAATATGATCCATGCTATGGAAGATATGGCGGCGCTCGCAAAATAATGTATCCTGCGTATCAGACCGGTTAGCGGTTCGGTACAGACAGGAAAATCGAGAAACACAGACAGGGACGGTCTTACGGCTGTTCCTGTTTTACTTCTAAAGTGAGAATCGGACTGGCATTTCTGACAAAGGAAGCTGCAGCAGCTCTTAAAGAGGTAAGTGACGATCTGGTCTCGCAGGGATACCGGCTCAAAATATTCGACGCCTACCGTCCGCAGATGGCTGTAACTCACTTTATGAACTGGGCTCTGGATCCGGATGACGTGCGAATGAAAGAATACTTTTATCCCGAATTTGAAAAAGATACTCTGTTCCCGCAAGGATATATCGCCGAACATTCCGGACACAGCAGAGGCAGCACCGTGGACTTGACATTCGAAAGCACTTATTGTTCAATTAATATATCTCAGTGTGAGATGACTCCCGCCTCTATAGGCGGTGTGCAACAAACTAGTCTCAGTGGCGGGTATCAGATGAATCCCGGTAATCGAATGAAACGTGAACAAATAATTTTGACAGCGAAGGACAGGAGGAAATTATGGTAAGAAGAAAAGAAATGGTGGCGTCTGAAACAAAGCCGGCTCCGTTCAACGGAGTAGGAGAGATTACTGTTCGAAGCCTTTTGGAAGGCCCGGCGGAAATGTATGAGAAGGGAAGAGTCTTTGCGCATACGACGGTATACCCGGGAAGCAAGATCGGCGTACACCAGCACAAGGGAGACGCTGAGACCTACTATATTATGAGCGGAAGCGGTAAGTATTACGACAATGGGACGGTTGTGGATGTCCACCCGGGAGATGTATTCTTCTGTGCAGACGGAGAGTCTCACAGTATTGAGGCAATCGGCGAGCCGATAGAAATGATAGCTCTTATCCTGTATCATTAAAATAAGAAAGAGAGAAGTGTGATTGGCGCCTGTACGGCCGGCAATGAGTCCGGCTGTACAGGCGTTCTGAAAAGCGATATCGGTTTTCTCAGTTTCACTCACATCTCCAGTATTCTGACCATCTCATCCCCGCACTCCCGTGTGGAGGCCGTTCCGCCGAGGTCAGGCGTTAAGGCTTTCTTTTCAATCAGCATTTGTTCTATGGAATCTACTATCTTTGTTCCCCATTCTTCATAACCGAAGAAATCCAGCATTTGCCCCGCTGTCCAGATGGAGGCAAGCGGATTTGCAATATTTTTTCCCGCAATATCCGGAGCGGAACCGTGAATCGCCTCGAACATCGAGGGATAGCGACGCTCGGGATTCAGATTCGCACCTGCCGATAGTCCCATACCTCCTGAAATTGCTGCACCGAGATCGGTCAGTATGTCGCCGAACAGGTTCGATGTCACGACAATTTCAAAGCGCTTCGGGTCTCGAACCATAAACATCGAGGCTGCATCGACGAGCAGATGGCGAGTCTCGACAGTCGGGTATTCCCGGCTTACCTCTTCAAATATCTGGTCCCAGAAGACCATG
>CAMYVI010000215.1 GCA_947302185.1 uncultured Lachnospiraceae bacterium | reverse complement strand
CATAACCTACATAACCGGGAGGAGATCCTATTAATTTCGAAACGCTGTACTTTTCCATGTATTCGGACATATCCACGCGGATCATGTTTTCCTCTGATCCGAATACAGCTTCGGCAAGCGCTTTGGACAGCTCCGTCTTACCGACTCCGGTCGGGCCGAGGAACAAAAAAGAACCCGTCGGTCTCATCGGATCTTTAAGTCCCACTCGTCCGCGCTTGACAGCGGAAGCAACCGCATGTACCGCTTCCTCCTGCCCGATGACTCTTTTGTGAAGTTTATCCTCAAGCCTGACAAGCCTCTTTGTCTCGGATTCAGCAAGTCTTGACACCGGGATCTTGGTCCACTCTGCTACAACATCCGCAATATTGCTGTCGGTGACAGTGAGAAGACGATTGTTGTCGGTTCTGTCGGATTTTTTCCGGCCATTCTCACTCTTTTCCCTGATCACTTCCTGTTCATGCTGCAGCTCGCGCGCTCTAAGCATATCTCCGCAGGCAACAGCCTTCTCTTTTTCTTCTGACAGTCTTCGGAGAAGCTGTCTGTCTTCCATCATCTTCCGGAGGCTTCTCAGATCTCCCAATCGGGCTTTGGCACAAGCCTCATCTACCAAATCTATCGCTTTATCCGGCAGACATCTGTCATTGATATCGCGCTCAGACAAATTCACGGCGGCTCTCAAGGCCTCATCCGATATGCTGACTTTATGATGCCTCTCATAATAAGGCCGCAATCCTTTCAGTATTTCAACCGTCTCATCTTTCGTCGGTTCCTCGACCATGACAGGCTGGAACCGTCTTTCAAGAGCTGCATCCTTTTCAATATGCTTTCTGTACTCGTCGACAGTCGTAGCGCCGATCATCTGTATCTCACCGCGGCTGAGAGACGGTTTGAGAATATTCGATGCGTCAAGAGCTCCCTCTGCGCCTCCGGCGCCGATTATCGTATGAAGTTCATCCACGAATAATAAAATATTTCGATTTCGGGCAACTTCACTGACAACATTTTTTATTCTCTCTTCAAACTCACCTCTGTATTTAGAGCCGGCAACCATACTTGAGAGATCAAGCATAACGACCCTTAAATTCTTTACCGATTCAGGCACAAGTCCAAGTGCGATCCTCTGTGCCAGTCCCTCGACGATTGCTGTCTTTCCGACACCCGGCTCCCCGATCAGACACGGATTGTTTTTCGTTCTTCTGCTCAGAATCTGAATGACCCGTGTTATTTCCGCTTCCCTGCCGACAACGGGATCCAATCCGTTCTCCGAAGCAGCTTTTGTAAGATCTCTGCTATAGGAATCGAGTGTCGGAGTTCCACGATCGCTATCAGGTCTGAAATTCCCGTTGAACATATCCTGATCACCGAGCTTGTTTTCGCTTCCCATTGCCACAAGCGTGTCTGCATACAGTTTTCTCAAATCAATTCCCATCGTGTGCAGCAGTCTTGCCGCGATACAATCAGGATCTCTTATAATCGCCAGTAATATATGCTCGGTTCCCGCCTCATCCGAATCAAATTCCCGGGCAATACGTAAAGATTCATCAAGCACTTCTTTTGCACGGGGCGAAAACTCTCGATCATCGATCAGCGCTATCCCCCCCTGCGGTGCAATGAGGCGATCGATGAGTTTCATAAGCTTTTCAGGCATGATTCCCGCATCAGACAGTACAATTGAAGCGGTACTTTCAACGGTTTTCAGCAGACCTGCCAGCAAATGCTCTGTGCCTACATAATTCTGCCTGCAGAAGGAGGCCGTTTTTTTTGATTGTTCGATAGCCTCCATTGCCTCGTCGGTAAATCCCTGTTTCATTTATACTCCTCACATATTTCATCTATCATCGCATGAACTTCATCGATGCTGATATTTTTACAATTTGCTCTGGCAAGTGCAATCGTAAGATCATTACGCAGATCCCTGAGCGCCCTCATTTTCTCTTTATCTACCAACACGACTGCTCCACGTCTTCTGTCAACAGCCAAAAAGCCTTCATTTTTCAGCACGGTATATGCTTTATTAACTGTATGCATATTGACACCGACTTCTTCAGCCAGAGTTCTGACTGACGGAAGGCTGTCGCCTTCCCTCAGGCGCGATGTAGCAATCTCCAAAATGATCTGATTGCACAGCTGCTGATATATAGCTTCATTACTGTTAAAATCTATCTCAATAATCATAGAGTGACCCCTTCCGCGCAGATATCAACTTAGCCGACTCCCGCCGTACTGACAGTATAGTAATACTGGATACCGAGAAGATTATTTACACTCGATTTCGGGGTCAAATGAAAACTGTGGTTGATCAGGATATTTCCGTGAACATCAGTAAGCTGCGCAATCGCATCATAACTGCCGTCTTCATTTTTGACTGCGCCCACAAATTCCGGATAACAGTCCGGTCTCGGATCGTTCTTTACATAGTAATTTCCATCATCATGCAGTGCTATCCTTGCAATTGTGTCCGGTATCGGCGGCATAGCTACCGTTTCTCCGTAAAGAACTCTGCCCGCTTCTCTCACTACATCCGAACCGACAACGAGATACGCGTCATCTTCAGTATAAGTTGTACCGGAAGCACGCGGTCCGTACAGGCATAAATAATAATACATAGTAGTCCAGTAAATGACCGGATCGTCCGGTGTATAACCGAGACTGGTCACAAATTCAACTACCATTATCGCATCCAGAGGTTTGAGCATACTTGTCAGCGTCTCATCCACGATTGTCGACTGCATCTGTTCAGTGCTCGTTTCTGCGACACTGATGTCCTCCGCCGAATCGTTTTCTGCCGAATTTCCTTCATTCCCGGCTGAAGCAGCTGTTTTATCTTTCGCAGCGTCTCCGCTTGAAGACCCGCCGGAAGAGCAGCTTGTTAATGAAAGCACAAGAGCTATTAAAAGCATTACCGATACTTTCTTTCCCATACTACTTATCTCCACTAATTATTGTAATCTATTTATTATATTCTATTAAGAGCGCCTCGCTGTGTCCGCTGCGAAGCTCTTACCATCAGACATCATAGCATTAAAGCACAAGAAGGCTGAATTCGAATCAATACCGGACAGTTATATCTGGCATGACCCGCCTTCAGCCCTCATTTCTTAAAAGGTCAGAAGATCAGACAGCGCTGAACTCGTCTTTCCCTACGCCGCAGAGTGGGCATACCCAGTCATCCGGTATGTCTTCCCATGCAGTACCCGGCTCAATCCCGTTATCCGGATCCCCTACTTCAGGATCATATTCATAGCCACATACATCACATACATACTTATCCATACAAGCACCTCCGTTTGTTGATGATATCACTATCACCTGATAAGAATTATACACTATCATACATCAAAAAGACACCTGAAATAAAACTTTTATAATTTACCTAAACTGCTTGACAAGCTATTTACATTGTGTAAAATATAATTGTTAGAAATATTAAACTGAATTTCAATATTACACGGAGGTCAATTATGGGTTTTTATGATTATACAGTATATGCCCCGAAAAATGTGGAAGTTAAAATGAGTGATTATGAAGGAAAAGTAGTTATGGTCGTGAATACGGCAACCGGATGCGGATTCACACCCCAATACAAGGATATCGAATCCATGTACGAAAAATATCACGATAAAGGTCTGGAAATAGTTGATATCCCCTGCAATCAGTTCAGAGAGCAAGCCCCGGGGACCGACGAAGAAATACACACTTTCTGCCAGCTGCACTACAATACAATGTTCCCGCAAATGAAGAAATCTGATGTGAACGGTGAGAATGAGCTCCCGCTTTATACATATCTGAAGAGTCAGCAGGGTTTCAAAGGGTTCGGCAAAGGACCATCCGCTCTGGTGATGAGCGCCATGCTGAAAAAGATAGATAAAGACTATAAAAACAACCCTGATATTAAATGGAATTTCACTAAATTCATTATAGATCGAAACGGGAATGTTGTTGCAAGATTTGAGCCTACTTAGAACATGAAAGATGTTGAAGCGTGTATAGTAAAACTGCTATAATCAATTTTACAGGATTTATCAGAACACGCTGAGACATACCTTTCCATCAGAACAGCTCTGTATTGAGTGACCGTTTTTTGTCACTCTTCCGGAAACCGGTATGATTTCATGCCAGGGAGATAGTTATGACAAAAAACGACGAATATTCTGCATTAAAACTTGAAAACCAACTATGCTTTCCGTTATATGCCTGTTCCAGGAATATCATCAACCTGTATACGCCTTTTTTCAAGCCTTTAGGTCTTACCTATACCCAGTACATCGTCTTTTTAGTTCTCTGGGAGAATGACTCTATAAGCGTAGGAGAACTCGGCAAGAAATTGTATCTGGACAACGGAACTCTGACACCTCTTCTTAAAAAGATGCAGGAAAAAGGTTATCTGACCAGGCAGCGCAGCCGGGATGATGAGCGAATTGTTCTAGTGTCGCTTACGGAAAAAGGCTGGGAGCTGCGAGAAAAGGTGAAAGATATACCTGAAAAGCTCGGAGCCTGCGTTCCTCTTTCCGAAGAGGATGCAATGAATCTCTACACACTCCTCTACAGGGTCATCGACTCTCTTGAAAAGTAGACTGATAGCTAAGAACGCTTCACGATAAACTGAAATACATGGCAAACGGCACTCTATATGACTGATCCTTTCAAAATCTCATATAGACTGCCGTTTTTCTTTTCAATCCTTCAGAATACGTTTCCGATTCTTTTTCTGCTCAGGCCTCATCTATTGCCTTGCCGATATCGTGACGCATGTATTTGTTTTCGAATTGTATCAGTTCGGTTGCCTTATAGGCATTTTCCCGCGCCTCCACAAGATTACTGCCCTTCGCAGTAACGCCGAGGACTCTGCCGCCGTTCGTTACGAACCGCCCCTCGGA
>CAMYVI010000214.1 GCA_947302185.1 uncultured Lachnospiraceae bacterium | reverse complement strand
CTCCTCAAGGATACGTGCATTGATCAGAAGATTGACCGTGTAATATATGAGTTCGACCCGACCTACTGGCTGACTGCGCAGGAGATCGACTCATCTTATGCGAATATGTTTTACGAGATGCGCCTATCGCCTGTTAAAGTCCGGTATTTCTTTGATAAGATGTGGGGAGTGGATTTTCGGACATGGACGTCTCCGTGGTATTTTTATCGCAGGCAGCTCGGCCATATCAGTGAAAATATTTATACCAAGTCCACGGATAACTATAAAAATTACGGAGTGGCAACGTTTGATTCAGAGACACAGACGGTACACGAAGACGGATTTATTGCCGTAAAACCCGGAAAATGGGAAGATGATATTACCGTTCGCGAATGGAACGATAAAATGTTCCAGAAAGATGATGAAGAATTCTTTATAAAAATGGCTGACTATTGCTTAAAAGAGGGAATTGAGCTTGTAGTCGTGTCAACACCGATTCCTGCCGAGACATACGAAGCCGGTAAAGAACACTTTGATTCAGCTTATGCGCATATGGCCGGACTGGCCGAAGAATACGGATTCAGATATATGTGTTATAACAGCGGTGAGTTAATGAGAGTGGAGCTAATGGAGTCAGACAGGTTTGCGGACTGGGATGGTCATATGTATCAGGAGGCAGCACATGAGTTCACCGGCATATTTGCAGAGGACCTGAATTCAGTAAATATCAGTGAATAAAACAGATACTCAAATTATAAACAGTATTATTTCAAAGACATCATCGAACACAGCCGGGCAGACATATAAGCAAATCGGAAATCTTGTAAGTCAGTATAAAAGAAAGGCAGGTATAATAATGAGCAAAGTAGCAATCATTTACTACAGTCAGACGGGTAACACAAAGGCAATGGCAGAAGGAATTGCAGAGGGCGTTCGCGCAAACGGCGGTGAGGCCGCCCTGTACATCCCTCAGGAAGTCAAGCCTTATATGGTGCGTGATTGTACGGCCATCGCGTTGGGATGTCCTGCGATGAGGTTCGAGCAGCTCGATGATGATATTTTCGAACCGGCCTATGAGTTGATCAAGCCTGAATTCCCCGGTAAGAAAATTGCACTCTTCGGTTCCTACGGATGGGGCGGCGGAGAATGGATGCGCACATGGGAGGAAGAGATTGCAAAGGAAGGTGTTGTACTTGCCGCCGAGAGTGTCATTTGCTGTGAAAGCCCGAACAGCGAGGTTATGGAAGAGTGCAGACAGCTCGGAAAGAAGCTGAGTGATTAATTTCTGACGCAGAATTAGTCGGAAGATTTCGGTACTGCCGTTCTGCTGAGCCCATAGAGAGTCAGGTTCCCTGCAAGATCTGTGAATTCGTCGAGGGATATATCACCGGGGCCTGCGATCCAGTAGGAGACCATGGAAAGTATTCCGGTAGCAACATATTCTGACATGAGCATCAGCCTGGCTTTCTCATGCGGATCTTCGATTTCCACCTCGACCTGGGACATAATGATATCAACGACCAGCTCCTGTACCTTGCCGAAAAGGTGCGGCAGCTGGCCGCATTGGTTCAGGAGTATATATGTGTCGAAATCATCACGGACAAGTTGATTAAACTTATCAAAAAAGGCACGGGCAGAAAATGTTGTCGATTTGAGATCCAGTGTGGAGAAAAGAGGTCTGAATTTATTTATCAGTTCTGTTTCGATCTCCTCGAACAGAGACTCCACGCCGTCGTAATATGAATAGAAGGTCTTCCTGTTGATGCCTGCGGTATTTGCTATATCGGTGATCGTTATTTTGGAGTATTCTTTCTTCTGAAGCTCAGCAAAAAAAGCGTCCCGGATAGCCTTTTTGGAACGAATGATACGTTTGTCAAGAGTTCTGAGAGTATCTGATGTGGTCTTATCCATAGAGGTATTCCTTTTATGAGAACGCTATTAGTCGATCAGCTGATAGTAAACAAAAGGTAAGAAGGATGCTGAAAATAGCTTTTTTGGTAACAGTAGCCGGAAAAGTGTTTCTTAAGAATCATATGTCTCTGATTTGCCCCTTGTAAGCGGTACACTAACTAATTATAATTAGTTTGTTTTCGAAAAGCAACATGTGTTACTTAGTAGGGAGGTAATTCATGAAGGAGTATGTAATTTTCACAGACGCATCTGCTGATGTCAGTGAGGAGTTTGTAAAGGCACATGACATCCGTTTTGTGCCGATGCATTATACATTCGGTAAAGAAGACCGTATTTCACAGGGACCGGAGACCGTCGAGATGTTGAAAAAGTTCTACGATGGTCAGCGCAAGGGAGACCTGACACAGACCAGCCAGATTGCACCGCAGGTTTATATTGATAACTTTGAGCCTGAGCTCAGAGAAGGCAAAGATGTTATCTATCTGTCATTGTCCAGTGGTATTACCAAGACATTTGACAGTGTGCAGGTCGCAAAAGCGGCTATGGAGGAAAAATATCCGGATGTCCATATATATCCTGTCGACACGCTTGGCGCCGCAGGCAGTATGGGAATTATAGTAGAACTGGCTGCAAAGAACCGAGAGGCGGGAATGGATGTTGAGACAAATGCCGCTGATCTGGAAGCTCACTCTCACGAGACTATAATTCTTCTGATGGTCGATGATTTGATGTATCTGAAGCGGGGCGGCAGACTTCCTGCTACTTCGGCCGTTATCGGAACAGTCCTCGGAGTAAAACCCATAATGTTCCTGGCACCGGACGGTTCGCTTCTGCCATTTGCGAAAAAACGCGGGGAGAAGTCGGCTATGAAGGAAATTCTTCGCCTGTATCTTGCTACGCGTGATAGGAACTTCAGCAACCGCATTTATATCTCACATGCTGATTGCGAAGACCGTGTAAAGAAGCTTTCGGACATGATTCATGAAGCGGATCCGACAGTCGATATTGAACCGGTCATGATGAGCCCTATCATCGGTGCACATACAGGACCGGGTATGCTGTCTGTATGCTACTTCGGCGATAAGGATCATATGCTGGAGAAGTAATCGTAAACGCAGACCATAAATCGTGAACTTACTTCACTGCTTTATTGACGAAAAGTATTTCAGGGATGTAATATAATAGTGTTAATACATAAGACCCCACGATGGCTATGCTGTCGTGGGGATAGTCTTTATAGAAGCTTTTGATGGAAAACGGTACGTCAAACCGGGATGTAAGCTGTGGTTTGCAGACAAAAGCGGCACAGCATGCCGGGACTACATGTGAAACGCAGGAGGAAGGAACAGATGAACGAGCTGGTCGTGGTCATCGATTTCGGAGGACAGTATAATCAGTTGGTCGCGAGAAGAGTCAGAGAGAATAACGTATACTGCGAGATCTATTCATACAGAACTCCGTTCGATGAGATTCTTGCGCGGAACCCGAAAGGAATAATTCTGACCGGGGGTCCGAGCAGTGTTTATGAGGACGGAGCAGCTACTTGCGGGGTTGAGCTTTTTCGGGCAGGTATTCCGGTACTTGGTCTCTGTTACGGAGCCCAGCTGATGAGTTATGTGCTCGGCGGGGATGTTAAGCGCGCCGCTGACCGTGAATATGGGAAGACAGAGACTGTGTTTGATACAAGCTCACCGCTCTTTGCCGGAATTCCGGAAAAGAGCATTGTGTGGATGAGCCATTTTGATTACATATCGAAACCGGCTCCGGGATTTATAAGCATTGCGCATACTGCATCTACTCCTGTCGCAGCTGCCCAGAACCCGGAGCGGAATCTGTACGCAATTCAGTTCCATCCGGAAGTTCTCCATACGGAATACGGCAGGGAGATTCTTTTCAATTTTGTAAGAAATATTTGCGGTTGCCGCGGCGACTGGAAAATGGATTCCTTTGTAGAGAATCAAATCAAAGAGATCCGTGAAAAAGTCGGTAACGGTCGCGTGCTTTGCGCTCTTTCCGGAGGCGTGGATTCATCAGTCGCTGCGGTTCTTATGTCCAGGGCTATCGGGAAGCAGCTCACATGTGTATTTGTAGATCACGGTCTTCTTCGCAAGGATGAGGGGGATGAGGTCGAATCAGTTTTCGGACCGGACGGACCATATGAGCTTAATTTTGTACGTGTGAATGCACAGGCGCGGTATTATGCGAAACTCAAAGGCGTAGAGGAGCCCGAGCAGAAGAGAAAAATAATCGGTGAGGAGTTCATCCGTGTTTTCGAGGAGGAGGCTAAGAAGATCGGCAGGGTCGATTATCTTGTCCAGGGGACAATTTACCCTGACGTCGTCGAGAGCGGTCTCGGCGGCGAGTCGGCGGTCATTAAGTCTCATCACAATGTGGGAGGACTTCCGGAACATGTTGATTTCAGGGAGATTATTGAACCGCTGCGTCTGCTTTTCAAGGATGAGGTGAGAAAAGCAGGACTTGAGCTGGGGATACCGGAATATCTGGTCTATCGCCAGCCATTCCCGGGACCGGGGCTTGGAGTGCGGATCGTCGGCGAGGTTAACGCTGACAAGGTTCGAATTGTGCAGGATGCGGATTTCATATTCAGAGATGAGATGTCGAAGGCGGGACTCGATAAAATCAGCGACCAGTATTTTGCCGCTCTGACCAATATGCGTTCCGTCGGTGTTATGGGGGATGAGCGTACGTATGACTATGCGGTCGCGCTGCGAGCGGTAAGTACTATTGACTTTATGACGGCAGAGGCGACGAATATACCCTGGGAAGTGCTGCAGAGGGTTATGAGCAGGATTATCAATGAGGTCAGGGGCGTGAACAGGGTTCTTTATGATTTAACGTCAAAGCCGCCGGGGACTATTGAGCTGGAATAAAACACAGAATCCCTGCAAATCGCGTATTTATGCGGTCTGCAGGGATTTTTAAGTTTGCGTTGGGTACATTTTGGGTACAGATTTTTATTCTGGCGAAATTTAGCCGAGTGACT
>CAMYVI010000213.1 GCA_947302185.1 uncultured Lachnospiraceae bacterium | reverse complement strand
TTCTGCCTGTGAAGAGAATCTGTCTCAGGAAGCACTTTCCCCGTTCAAAGAAAATCCCTATATAAAAGCTTTCATGGAACAATTTCGAGATCTGGATACGGACCACAAGGCTTGTTTCCTGTTCCCGGAAAGTTTTGTGTCACAGTTTTTTGTCATACTGGAAGTGTGTAAAAAAGCGGAAAGCTTTCATCCGGTGAAGAATATTTTCCCTGACGAAGAGAAGATTCATTATCTGGCGGTATTTGACAAATCGGACATGGACAGTGTGCTGCTGATGTATCATTTGCTTTATACCAATTCAACGGAAGATCTGTACGGAGGGTATTCGCTTTACGATTATTCCCTGCCATGGTATCAGAGTCATCTGTGGGTGGACGGGATTGTGCTGCGATCGCCGTATTTGCCCGACCGGCTTGCAAAGTATCAGGGAAATCTCCCGTTCCATCATAACCCGGCAAAGACGGTGTATGTGAGGCGGAACGTGGAACATTTGCTTGAGTGCGGCTATATTGAATCGGAGCTGGAATTTTTTCTGGATCTTACGAGAACGATCATGCCGCTCTTCCAGTGGTGGTACACGGACCTTGCCATGTATGAGGAGAAAGACGGACTTCGCACGAACTGGCGGCTGGAGAGGACCCGGATTCGAACCGAGCTGACGGCAGAGGGAATCATTCGGCCGAAATGGAAACACGAGCTGACGCTTTTTCGCGCGGTGCGGAAGCGGTACCCGGATACTCTCTACCAGTACCGGCCGGAATGGCTGGGGCGGCAGAGCCTCGACCTGTATATTCCGTCGCTTCAGACGGCCATCGAGTATCAGGGTATTCAGCATTATCTCCCTGTCGGCTTTTTCGGCGGGGAGGAGGCGCTTTCGCAGAGGCGGGAGCTTGACCGTCAGAAGCGGGAGCTTTGTGAAGAGAACGGGGTGCGGCTCATCGAGTGGCCCTATAGTCTGGACCCTACCGATAAGAATGTGAGGGAGGTAACGGGAAAGTAGCCATTGGGGGCCAGACGGGGACGGTTCTTGGCAGTTGGGGACGGTTCTTAACGATTAAGAACCGTCCCCAACTGCCAAGAACCGTCCCTAATCGTTAAGAACCGTCCCCGTCAGGCTCAAAATACTCCCGCACTCTCTCCTCGACCAGGTCTTCACCGATAACGATCACAATCTCCTGGCCTTTCTCTATCGGTTTTATATTGATCTCGCGATGTGTCGCGTTGATCTCAATCCAACCGTCACCGACCGGCATAAAGCCCTTAATACGGAATACATTCCCGCAAGTCGCATCGCGCATCATGGCAGCACTCTTATCCCGAAGCTCCGCCTCGCTCATATGACAGTTCATAAAATACAGCGACTCGAACGAGTTCTCCTGTGACACCGGCAGCTTTACGTGGCTTTCGAGCACATACCCGCAGTTTACAATATCATCAAAATCTTCTGCTGTGAAATCATCCCACGGCTTTGTAACGATTTCCCGGTCAAACCGCCTGCTGCATCCGAATTTTTCCATCACCTCGTTCATGTGCCGCACTGTATGTTCGATATCCTTATCCGTAGCATCCTGCGTGCGGCTCAGGATGATCCTGCCTGCATTTGCAAGCTGCGAGGCGAGCAGGTAGTCGCTCTGTTCAGACAGATCGTCCTCCAGTTTTGCATCCACGACCACGATTACATTCCCTACCTCATACCACCGGTCGAGCGGTTCCTCGTAGAGGACATCGAAAAATTCGTCGACGTCAAATACTCCTGAAGGTTCTATCACGACCCGTTCGACCCGTCTCATTCCAAATGCGATCAGCTTTGCCTTCAGTCTCCTGATGTGGGTTTCGTAACCGTCGCCTCCGGTGACCATTTCCATATCACAGAGCGGCCCGAACAGCTCCTGCAGCAGCATCAGATCAACATTGACCGCACCGTGATCATTCTCGATAATACCTGTATTCTTACCCGAATTCACCAGATGATGTACGTATTTCTTCATGAATGTCGTTTTTCCGGACCCAAGAAACCCCGTAATCAAATCAACCTTTATCATTTTTTCCTCACCTTTCCTCATTTACGGACATGTGCAGCGGAAAGCGCTTACGCGCTGCGCACGTCGCGGCAAGAACGCCGAGGCATTCCTGAATTAATTATCTGCACCGCTGTATATGAAAGACAGAGTGCCTGATTTTCACAGCTCTGTACACATCGTATTAAGCCGTCTGAACATTATACCACTTTCATCCGATTCTGTGGTATGATAACAGCATTGACCGAGACTGAGAGAAGCCGCATTTTCCGCATTTCTCTCAATATCTGACTTTTCGGGAATTCTGCGTCTTTTATAAATGCGCAAAGGAGCCGCCATGCCTGTATTTGACTTTACCCATAACCCTGCAGACAAGAATAAACCGGTCTGCACATATACCGTTTTCCGCACAAATGCACACCACACCTCTCCCGAGCAGCCCATTATGGTTCTCGACAACACAGCCAAAGAGTGGCCGCACCATTCAAACGGCGTTTTTACCAATCCGGTAAAGCGTACTGCTTTTGAATTTCAGACCACGGACGGAGCCGTCAGTGCAGATATCCTTCGAATCGACGCCCGTTTCACAAGTCTGCTTGCCTGGCTGGGCGAGAATCATATCAACGTCCGTCTCTCAGGCAAAAATCTGGAGGAAGGCTACGCCGTTTATAAAATCCGGGAGATTGCATACGGCGGCGGCACTAAGCTCTCCGCCGAAGACGGCTTCCTGCAGTTCATGATCGACCGCCTGCTCTCGAGTGACGCACCATCCGACGAGGCGGAGGATGAAGACGCCGGGGAAGCAGGCGATAACATGCGCCTGACCAGCCTTCAGAGCATCACGGATTTCATGAATTGTGCGGGAAAAACGCTTCCGGACAACATTCGTCTCTGGGCAAGACGCAATCTTGCCGTTGCCCGGTCCGGCGAAGTGTCCCCGGAGGAGCGGCGGCATGCTCAGCGTGCGCTCTCGATCATGATGAATATTCAATGGAAGAATAATTATTTCGAATCCATTGATCCGGTGGAAGCACGCCGTGTCCTCGACGAGGAGCTATACGGCATGGAGAAAGTCAAGCAGCGCATAATCGAGACCATCATTCAGATCAATCGCACGCATACTCTGCCCGCTTACGGCCTCCTTCTTGCGGGACCGGCCGGAACCGGCAAGTCTCAGGTCGCCTATGCCGTCGCAAGAATTCTCCGCCTTCCGTGGACGACCCTCGATATGAGTTCCATCAACGATCCCGAGCAGCTCACCGGCAGTTCGAGGATTTATACCAATGCAAAACCCGGCATTATCATGGAAGCCTTCTACGCCGCCGGCGAGTCCAACCTCGTCTTCATTATCAATGAGCTCGATAAAGCCGCTTCCGGCAAAGGAAACGGGAATCCGGCGGACGTTCTGCTGACTCTTCTGGACAATCTCGGTTTTACGGACAACTATATCGAGTGCATGATACCGACAGCCGGAGTCTACCCGATTGCGACTGCCAATGACAAGAATATGATCAGTGCTCCTCTCATGTCAAGATTTGCGGTGATCGACATACCTGACTATACATTTGAGGAGAAAAAGGTCATCTTCAGGGAGTTTGCCCTTCCGAAGGTGCTGAAGCGTATGGGTATCCGGGAGGACGAGATCGTCGTCTCCGATGAGGCCCTTAACGCGATAATCGACCAGTTCCGGGATACTACGGGAATTCGCGATCTCGAGCAGGCTGCGGAGCATATCGCGGCGAATGCGCTCTACCAGATCGAGGTGGACCATGTGAGGTCCGTGACGTTTGACGCGGAGATGGTGCACCGGCTTTTTGAGTGATGAACGGACGTGTCCCGGGCCTCAGACCCCAGACGGAACCCCAGACGGGGACGGTTCTTAATCGTTAAGAACCGTCCCCGTCTGGGGTCCGAAGTTCCGGATAGGCTCCTGTCTTAAGCAGGAAGCTCTGCAGAATGAATTCACATTTGTCAGGAGAATACAATGAAGAAATACACCGCGCCCATCGCCATACTGGCTGTCTTTGAAGCGATTGCCATAATATTGTGGTTGACAAAAAACAATATTTTTTATCTTTTTAATTTCAGCTACATCGGGTGCTCCATTGCTCTCGGAATCCTCTTGTTCATCAGAAAACATAAGTATGCCAGGCGCATAGTTCAGCTGCTTGTCGGCCTGTATATGCTGATTTATCTCGGAGTAATCTGCAGAGAGAACATGCAGATCGAGGGCTTCTGGTACTATCTGTTCACGGGTGTTTTTGAGGCAGCGACGATTCATTATGCAGTGGCCAAGATTTTCGGTCCTTTGCTTTTCGGCCGCGGATGGTGCGGCTATGCCTGCTGGACCGCAATGGTGCTGGATTTTCTGCCTTATACCGTTCCTGCCCGGCCTCGGAAGAAGCTTGGCTGGATTCGATACTTTACTTTCGTTATTTCACTGCTATTTGTATCCGCACTCTTTCTGGCACACGTCGGGAACCTCGAGAAAATCATGTTCCGGGCATTCATTATCGGAAATATCCTGTATTATGCTGTCGGCATCGCGCTTGCCTGCATTTTCCGGGACAATCGCGCATTTTGCAAATACATTTGCCCGGTCACGGTATTTTTAAAACCCATGAGCTATTTTTCTCTTTTACGGGTAAAATGTGATAAAGAAAAATGCATATCCTGCGGAAAATGCGCCCGGATATGCCCGATGGATGTGGATGTGACAGATAATTCAAGAAAAAGAAAGAATGGTACCGAGTGCATCCTCTGTATGGAGTGTGCAAAGAATTGTCCGAAAGGAGCCCTTTAGGAGTGTTCGGTGCTGATAGAATAGAATGCGCGGCTGCGATCCGCCGTGCCTAAGCATGCGTAACAATGCTCCGGTGGAGCATTGTGTAGCTGAGGC
>CAMYVI010000212.1 GCA_947302185.1 uncultured Lachnospiraceae bacterium | reverse complement strand
ACGGTACCGATCAGTCCGCCGATGAAAGTGATAATCATCGGCATAATTGTGTAATGCCGGATCAGTTCCCTCTTTTTAACGCCGAGAGCGTAAAGAGCCCCTATTACCTCACTTTCATCGTCAATCTCGTGGATAACGAAGACCGCGATGCAGTAAGCAAAGAGAGCCAGAACTATAATTCCCGCAAAGAGACAGGTGCTCTTATTAATTTCCACGTCGTCAGCTGCAGTTCCGATCCGCATATTATCCTCCGCCGCAATCAGCTGCTGAAGATTGTGGATATCGGGGTCCAGCATGTCGCGCAGTTCCGAGACATCTTCATCATTTGAAAAAAGAGGGGAATTGAGGAAATCTCTGACGGACTCAGCAGCCCCCATTTGTTCGCTGATATAGTCACGGAACCAGGGATCGTCGACGTCCTTATAGTCGAATTCGAAGCTTTCGATAAGTTCTTTGAGGTCATCGTGGGAGAGTGCATCATTCAAATGGTAAGAGTACACGAAGTTTTCCGATTCCAGAGCGGCGCCTTCTGAAAGCATCTGCTCATACTGCCCCGAAGTGACAAATGCAAGTCCGAATGAAGCCGAATCTATGATACTGTCGCTCATTTTAGCGATGGGGGATTCATAATCCGGGACGGTTCCTATTCCCGTAACCGTAAATGCGCGGCCGCCGAAACGCACCCGGGCGCCAATCTTCAGATCATGCATCTCGCAGTAGCGTTTTTCCAATACCGCTTCACCGTCTTTTTCTGCGGGGCGCCCTTCGTCGCAGTCAAGCAGATCAACAGCCATGCGGTTCTTAAAAACACGAATAATGCTGCCGTCTTCGGCCCTTACATCAAAATAGAACGCTCTTTCAAGAGATACCCCGCTGCCTAGTATAGTCTGTTCTTCTTTTTCACTCAGAGGGACGAAAGTCGTGAACTGCCCGTCTTCCATATAATTGGACCGACGATGTTCTTCTGTCCCGTGAATGACGTTTTCGGCTGCAGCCAGCAGACTGACCAGCATGTATGTGCCCAGAATGATCAGAAGGCACAGAGCTGCGTATCTCAAAAAATGTGTTTTCAGATTTCTATGAATCCTTTTCCGCAATACTTTATCCATTGAAAGTTCCTCTCAGAAGTGTAGACAAGTCACAAAAGCACGGTGCGGAACTCTGTCACTTAAGTTACATGAACAGGACAGAATGGCAATGTACGGTTATTCGCCGGTCATAAATCCTTCAGCTCAGCGGCCGGAACAGGAGATGCATTCTTATGTTCACCTGAAATCATTCCATCCCTGATATCAATGACATGATGGACCATTTGGCGGATAGCATTATTGTGCGTCACGATGAGCATAGTCGTTCCGTAAGCCCTGTTCACATCCTCTAGCAGCATCAGAATGCTCCGGGAAGTCGTTGAATCGAGAGCGCCGGTCGGTTCATCACAGAGGAGTAATTTCGGATTCTTAATGAGGGCGCGTGCTATGGCACAGCGCTGCTGCTGCCCGCCTGAAAGCTGCGACGGAAATTTGTTCTGATAATCCGTCAGTCCCAGAATATCGAGAAGTTCGTTCATATCAAGAGGGTGCTTTGTGAGATATTGGCAGACTTCGATATTTTCCCTGACGGTCAGGTTCGGAACAAGGTTATAGAACTGGAAGATAAAACCGAGTTTATCACGCCGGTAGTCAGAAAGTTTATCCGGAGACAGCCCGACAATTTCTTCGCCATCTATGGTGATAGAGCCCGAGTCCGGTAAATCCAACCCCCCGATACAGTTGAGGAAGGTTGACTTTCCGGAGCCGCTCGGTCCCTGAATAACGCACATGTTTCCCTGATTGATATGTGTTGATATACCCTTTAATACCATGACGCGGCTTTCGCCGCTTGCGTAACTTTTTTTCAGGTCGTTAATATCTAAATACATGGAATCTCCTCAGGCGGTAATGATTAGTTATAAATAACCTATAGCTCAAAGAAAAAGGGCACATTATGTATGCGATGCCCTACTTTCAATACATATCGGATCAACCTCTGAAAAAGAGAGGTTTAATCTCGCTAACTGTCACAAAAATTATAATATCTGTATCAATAAAATACAAGTCGGATCGGCACTCATTGAGTTAATTATTAAAAAGTGCTATAGTAAAAAAATCTCCGGCGGATCGCTTAACTTGCTCGGCGTAAGGTGCCTATCACCACACAATACGTGATGTGGCGCAGATGCGTTTTTGACTTTACATATAGTGCGGGACTCGCCGGTGAGTCGTAAATACTATAGATTAGAGGCGATAAAATGTTTGAGATATTCGTTGATTCCGGTGCAAATATACCTGCCGGACATGTTGAAAAATACGGTATCCATGTGATCTGTTTTATGAATATTATTGACGGAAAGACGATTCCGGGGTTTGAACCGCATCTCACGCCTGCGGAAGAGAGGGCTAAAGGTAAGGAATATTATGATGCGATTCGGGCTGGGGCGATAGTAAAAACTTCTCTGATCAACAGTGAGGAGTTCCGCGAGCATTTTGAGCCGGTGTTAAAAGACGGAAAGGATCTTATTTATTTCTGTCTGAGCAGCAATATCAGCGGAACATGTAATGCGGCGAGACTGGCAATTGAAGAACTGAGGGAGGAGTATCCGGAAAGAGAGATGGAACTTGTCGATTCTCTGAATGCATCGCTCGCTCAGGGTATCCTTGCGATATATGCATATGAACTCAGGGAAAAAGGCTATACGCTTTCTGAAATTGCCGATGTGCTGCGCGAGACTGCTCACAGCATGAACGGAACTTTTACGGTAGATGACCTGAAGTATCTTGCGCGGACCGGACGTCTTCACAATGCGACGGCAGCGGTAGGAAATCTGCTCAGAATAAAGCCGATCCTCCGGGGCGACCGGGACGGTTTTATCGTACAGCATTGCCTGACCAGAGGACGAAAAAAGTCGCTTACGACGTTGATTAATATGGTTTGCGAAAATATCGTAGAACCTGAGAAGCAGATAATCGGAATCGCTCATGCAGACGCATATCAGGATTCGCTGTATGTAATGGAAGAGGTTCAGAAGCGGGTAAAAGTGAGAGAGTTTATCAACACATCATATGATTTTTGTACTGGATCTCATGTGGGGCCTGATACCATTGCACTGTTCTTTATCGGATATGACAGAGAGCTGCAGGGTAAGGCGGTAGACACCGAATGGGAGAAGAAAAGAATATTTGACCTATTATGATCAAGACGTCAAAAGCGGCTGCATCAGGTATATTGCACCTGGTGCAGCCGCTTCTTTTCATCTGGGCCTGTGATTAATCAATTACTGATATTCAGCGACAGAAATCCACTTCTCGAGCAGAGCCTTCTCCTCCTCGCTCTTGGCCTTGGACAGCTGGCCTGCCGCAACGATCGGCATCCATTTCTGTACATACTGGATGGCGGTGTCGGACTTTTTGCTGTAGAGTCTCAGATACTTATCTGCTAAATCCGGATCATCGAGTGTGAACTGCAGGTAGGTGAGCGCGGCGTCCGCCCCGGCATTGCCGGAGGTCGCGTGTGCCCAGTCGATGACTTTATATCCTCCGTCCGGAGTCAGGATGACGTTGGACGGGTCAAAGTCGCCGTGGCAGAGTTTTGTGTGGCGCTTCATACCGGCAAGGCGCTGAAGAAGTTCCCATTTTATGCTCGGGTCGATGTCAAGCGCTGTTATTTCCTCTGTACGCTTCGGAATAGTGTTGCGCAGACCGATCGCCCGGAAGCTGTTGACTTCGAGCTGGATGTCGACAAATTTCTCAAGATTCGCCTCAAGGTTCTCCGGCTCATTCTTCATCTTGTCCGCCAGCGTCTCGCCCTCGATATATTCGAGACCGAGTCCCCAGCAGCCGTCGAATTCCTTTACATATAATACTTTCGCGGCGGGTACGCCGAACGACTCAACGTAGGATGTGATCAGTGCTTCGTTGAATACGCCTGTCTTCGGATGCTCGGGGACAGATACCTTAATGACTTCGTTCCCCACTTTATAGACGGTCTTGTTGGCACGTCTGACAATGATATCTTTCTCGTTGAATTCCATATTGGACCTCCTGGTTTGTCTTTACTGCGCATGACTTACGGGCCTGCCGTAAGATGCGCACATAGAATGATTGTTTTTGTTCCTGACAGACTCTCATGCAGTCTGCCGGCGATGACTTAAGTCCCTGCCGGATGCTGAAGTATACTGCTCCGTGCCGTCCGGCAGACCGGAATCATCAGAAATCTACCTTCTTATCGTCCTCGCCGTAGTAAGCCAGTGTGTAAATCTTCTTCATCTCTGAAATGAGCGGATATCTCGGATTTGCGCCGGTGCACTGATCGTTGAATGCCTGTTCGCACATTTCATCCAGCGTATCGAAGAAATACTTTTCATCTACGCCGTACTCGCGGATGGAATCCTTTATGCCGATTGCATGCTTAAGGTCGCGGAGCTTCTCGATGAAGAGATCCAGTGTCTCATTGTCATCCTTGCCCTTGATTCCGTTGTACTCCGCAATCTCGCAGTAGCGGCGGAGTGCGTGCGGATACTGGTACTGCGGGAATGTTCCCATCTTCGTCGGAACTTCCTTCGCATTGTAGCGGATGACATAGAGGAGCACGAGTGCATTTGCCACGCCGTGGGCGATGTGGTGGAATGCGCCGAGCTTGTGGGCCAGGGAGTGATTGATTCCCAGGAAGGCATTGGCGAAGGCCATACCTGCAAGGCAGGAGGCATTTGCCATATGGTCACGTGCTGTTACGTTTGTTCCGTCAGCGTAAGCCGTCGGCAGGTAATCGAACACGAGCTTCGTTGCTTTGAGGGCCGTACCGTCCGTGAAATCGGAGGCCATGATGGAGACGTAGGACTCGATCGCGTGCGTCATGACGTCGATACCGGAAGCGGATGTCAGGCCCT
>CAMYVI010000211.1 GCA_947302185.1 uncultured Lachnospiraceae bacterium | reverse complement strand
AACGTGTGAGGCTCCAAAATAATGAGAGGTGGAACATGAAAAACATAAGAATTATCTCACTATGCATCATAATGTGCCTGCTCCTCGCAGCATGCGGCGGAGCCGCAGAAAATAGTGCAGCACAAGGCAGCAATGATACCTCTGCAACCGACAAAAACGATGATGCGCAGCCGTCATCGGATGCAAACGACAACGCGCAAACGCCGTCCACAGAAAACAGTACAGCGCAGGGCACCGGCAGCACCCCCGCCAACGACAACACGCAAGCCACAGCCCCCTCCACCGTCTACTTCACACCCGACATCTCCGCGGCCGGCCTCGTCAAAATCTATGAACAGCTCGGCTGGCAGCCCTCCGGCAACGTCGCGGTCAAGATCTCGACCGGCGAGCCGCCCGCCAGCAACTACCTCCGGCCGGAGCTCATCGGCGATCTGGTGCAAATGCTTAGCGGCACCATCGTCGAATGCAATACCGCTTACGGCGGCTCAAGAGCCAGCTCCGCCATGCACAGACAGGTAGCCGAAGACCACGGCTTCACAGAGATAGCGGACTTCGACCTCATGGATGAAGAAGGAGAAGTCGAATGGCCGGTGACCGGCGGCACCCGGTTAGATAAGATAATTGTCGGAAGCCATGCTGAAAACTATTCAGATTGGGTGATCCTGTCTCACTTTAAAGGTCACACCATGGCAGGCTTCGGCGGCGCGATCAAAAACGTAGGTATCGGCATCTCTTCCCCGAGCGGAAAAGTCTATGTCCACACTGCGGGGACGAAGACCAGCGGCAGCATCATGTATAGCGACCAGGACGCCTGGTTGGAAGCCCTCGCTGAAATGGTGACAGGATTCCGCGATCACGTCGGAGAGGACCACATCATCTATATCAACGTGATGAACCGCCTGTCCGTAGACTGCGACTGTGATGGACATCCCGCCGAGCCGGATATCCATGACATAGGTATCTTGGCAAGCACGGACCCCGTCGCGCTCGATCAGGCCTGCGTAGACCTTGTCTATCAGGCTGAAGGCAGCGAATCTCTCGTAAAGCGGATCGAAAGCAGACATGGCATTCACACATTAGAGCATGCGGCAGAAATAGGTCTCGGCAGCCGCACCTACGAGCTGGTCAATATTGATGAATAACATCCCCAGCCTCCCCACACAAATGGTCAGTATCAATGAATAACCTATTCAATCTCATCCAAAGAGAATTCATATATATCTGGTACTACTTCGATCTCCAGCTCCGGCAGATCATCTGGTACTGGATTCTGGGAATGGTGATCGGGTCGGGGATATCGACATTTGCAAAAGACAAAATACACGGGCTCTTCGTGCAAATGCAAGGCAAAACCCCCGGTCTCCTCGGCATCATCCCCGCCTGTATTCTGGGCATAGCCTCGCCGCTCTGCATGTACGGAACGATTCCCATCGCCGCGTCCTTCCGAAAACAGGGAATGCGGGAAGACTGGCTGGCGGCATTCATGATGGCATCCATTCTGCTGAACCCGCAGCTCATTATTTACAGCGCGGCGCTGGGGATGAGAGCTCTGCTCGTGCGCATTTGCACCTGCTTCTTCTGCGGCTGCACCGCTGGGCTGCTCATATTCATCTTTTACCGGGACAGGGAATTCTTCAACTTTGAGGGCTTTGCGGAGCGCGCGAGCCGCGATACTCATCCGAATCTACTCATTCGCTATCTGCTGAACCTGTGGAGAAACGTGAAGGCGACCGGCCTCTACTTTTTCGTCGGAATCCTGCTGTCCGCGCTATTTCAGAGGTACGTTCCCGAGAACTTGATGGTGCGCATTTTCGGTGCAAATGAAGCATGGGGCGTCCTCATGGCAGCCACCATCGGCGTCCCACTCTATGCCTGCGGCGGGGGAACGATTCCACTCCTTCAGAGCTGGCTTATGGACGGCATGAGCCTTGGCTCGGCAGCGTCCTTCATGATCACCGGTCCGGCGACGAAAATTACAAATCTCGGAGCGCTGAAGATCGCGATGGGCTGGAGGAGATTTGCACTGTATGCGGCGTTCGTGATGGGGTATGCATTCATTTGCGGAATCGCTATAAATATGATCTAAAAAGGATTTTGCCATAGCTGTACTTCTTATAGCTAGAACATATAACCAATAAACCAACAGGAGGACTACAATTATGTCAAACAGAGTCATCACAATCAGCCGTGAATTTGGCAGCGGCGGAAGAACAATCGGAAAATTAGTCGCGGAAAAACTCGGCATCCCATGCTACGACGCGGAGCTGATCGAGAAAATCGCCGAACAGAGCGGATATTCCGCGGAATATATAAAACAGGAAGTAGAGTACGGGACAGGAGGATGGCTCTCGGCCGTGTTCGCGGACCGCAGCGCAGGTCTGACCAATCAGGACAAAATGTTCAGCATTCAGAGCCGGATCATCGAGGAACTGGCGGAGGAAGGCCCCTGCGTGATCGTCGGACGCTGCGCGGATTTCGTCCTTAAGGATAAGGCTGACTGCCTGAACGTATTCATTCATGCGAGCATGGAAAAGAGGGCAGAGCGCATCGTCAAGGAGTACGGCGAGCGGACGGAGAGTCCGGAAAAGCGCCTAAAAGAAAAGGATAAGCGGAGAGCGGCTTACCACAGGTTCTACACAGACATGAAGTGGGGGCATGCGCAGAACTACCATGTCTGCCTGGACAGCGGTGAGTTCGGGATCGAGAAGTGCGCGGAGATAATAGCGCAGTTGTACTGAGAACACGAATCAGGGACGGTTCTTTTCACGTGAAAAAATCCACGTGAAAAGAACCGTCCCTGATTTGTTTTCGATAAAAGTCTATACATTTTTGATCCCATCTACAAATTTGCTGACAAATCATATATAATAATTGTAACCATTGTTCCTTTTATGACTTTCTGATAAGCACCAGCTATGGGAGGGATGAAACATGAAGAATACATGGAAAAAACTGATGGCTGCCTTATGCGCCGCATCGCTGCTTTTGACATTGCCCGGTGTGGCGGTATACGCCGCAGGAGATGATTTTTCCGAAGAACCGGAGATGGCAGCGGAAGCAGTTGAGCAATCGGATGATATCGTTGCTCCGACGGAAATATTGGAAGAACCTGCGGAGACTATAGATCCCGCGGAAGTGGACGCGCCTTATCCGGAAGATGCGGAAGATGTGGATAACGCGACACAGACAGTAGACCTGCCGGAGGAATATGATCTGCCATCAGAAGATATACCTGCCGAAGAAACAGTAGGAGCTCCTTCCGGCACATATCAAGTCGGCGATGGGGTCTATGCGATTTATGATTCTGAAACGGGAAGCATTACCTTATATAGCGCACAATCAGACGGCGGAACACTGTGGAGTGACTGGCTGGAGAGGGCTGGTATCGGCAGAAATTCAGTTAAATCGATTAAAGTAGTACAAAGATTATTGGCTCATAGAAACAGGAAAGTAAATCTGCCGGCAGATTCACGCGGATCAGTGCTGGTCGATGGTGATTACGAACCTCGTGTTTTTGGCTCTCTGTATTATCTTACGGAGATAGATTTCTCGGGTTTTAATACATCAAATGTGACGGATATGAGTTACATGTTCAATAACTGTGCACATCTGACGACTCTGGACCTAGGCACATTTAATACTTCAAAGGTCACGAGTATGCAGGGTATGTTCTATGGCTGCAATGGGTTAACAAACCTTAATCTGACCAGTTTTGACACATCCAATGTCACGACTATGGAAGAAATGTTTTATGAGTGCGACAGCCTTACAACCCTGAACCTGAGCAGCTTTACGACAACAAAAGTGAAAACTATGTACGGTATGTTCAAATTCTGTGAAAAGCTTACGTCACTGGACCTGAGCAGCTTCAAAACAACAAAACTGACGAATATGGGGGATATGTTCTATGATTGCTACAGTATTAAGACAATTGACCTCAGCAGTTTCAATACATCTAAAGTGACGTCTATGGGGGGCTTGTTCCAGTCATGTGAAAAACTTACAAAAGTGATCTTGAGCGGTTTGAATACATCAAATATGGTTGATATGAGTTTCATGTTCGACCATTGTAAGAGTCTCAAGACCGTTGACGTGAGCAGTCTTGATACATCTAAAGTGATAGATATGTCCTTTATGTTCCATTTCTGCAAAAGTCTGACGACAATTGATTTGAGCAGCTTTAATACTTCGAACGTAAATTACATGGATGGCATGTTCATGGACTGCCATAGCCTTACAAGACTTGACCTGAGGAGCTTTACTACATCCAAAGTTGTAGATATGAACGCCTTGTTCTTAGGATGTAACAAGCTGAAATACCTGGACATCGGAAGCTTTGACATGTCACATGTAAACATAATGAGTGGCATTTTCAGTGAGTGCAACGCGCTTGAGCTCCTCATCACACCAAACAAGGTAAAGTATACTACCGGAAGCGAATTCGAGCACGCAATGTACGATCGGGATGGAAAGAAGTATAGTAAACTTCCGAGTACCGCCGGGAGCAAAGTACTCGGAAGAACAAAGGCCCTTGCAGCCTCGATCTTCCTTGATGTGAGGGATCCGTCCCATCCGTACTACATGGCAATCTACTGGGCGGTGGAGAAAGGTATCACGAAGGGCTATCCGGACGGGACATTCGGCATTGACAGATCCTGCACCCGTGGCGAGATGATGATGTTCTTATGGAGATATGCAGGTAAGCCAGCACCTACGGCGGTGTCGAAATCTCCGTTCAAGGACGTTCCGAAAACACATACGTTTTACAATGCAATTCTCTGGGGATCTCAGAAAGGTATAACAAAAGGCTACTCTGACGGCACGTTCGGCGTGAACCGCAATGTGACAAGAGGCGAGAGTATGATGTTCCTCTGGAGACTTAAAGGAAAGAAGGAGCCGACGGCAGTATCGGTCTCACCGTT
>CAMYVI010000210.1 GCA_947302185.1 uncultured Lachnospiraceae bacterium | reverse complement strand
TGATTTTCTGTATATATTTTACCTGTTTTCAGTTATTTTTCGCAATATCAAGCAGGACGTCTTCAATCTCACCGTCCGAATAGAGATCGCATCCCGGATAATCTTCGGTATTCAAGATGACCTTTCCGATTTTTTCTCTGTATTCCATATTCTCTCCGTTAATTCAGAAGCTTTGTTGTGATCTGGGAATTCATATCATAGAATCCTACCGTGTTTTTCGGGGATACGCATGTGACGTTCAGGATATCGTAGAGTCTGTGAAATACCCTGAAATCTCCGTCCATATAGCCGGTGCAGCCAAAGGACAGCAGGTACTCTCCGCCCTGCAGGTCCATCCGCTGCCGGAAAGTAATTACAATATCGTCCCCGGCTTTTCTCGGTCCGACAGGGATTCCCTCGAACATGGTATTGGTTCCCGTGATTTCAGTCCCCTGAAGATTTTTGAATGTGTAGGCAAAAATCGGCTCGCTCACATCCTTGTTGAATTTAACGCGCATGCGTATGAAAAACTCTGTTCCCTTCTCGATGGAGCTCGCGACATTGCCGGCTGCGTCCATTGTGGAAACATGAACAATGGTCGCATGACCCTCTCCGTACTCCAGAGTGTTCGGATTCTTCGGCAGGCCTCCGGTAAGTCCTCCCGTCTCCATGGCGCGTTTTTCCTGCTCCTCAGGGGAGAGTTCTTCCCGCTCGTCCGACAGATCAGCCGCATCGCCCCCGTCCTCAATGTGGACAAGAAGCTTTTTGTAGAGATCGACGATCTCCTTGGGATTTCCTTCATCCATCTTGACGCCCTTATTCAGAAGAATGACTCTGTCACAGTATTTGGATATACTGCCCAGATCATGGCTTACGAAGAGGATAGTCTTTCCCTGCTTTTTAAATTCCTCGAATTTATGGTAGCATTTGGCCTGAAAGAAAACATCGCCGACAGAAAGAGCCTCATCTACGATGAGGATTTCGGGGTCTATATTGATCGCGACCGCAAATGCAAGTCGTACGAACATACCGCTCGAATACGTTTTGCACGGCTGATTGATAAAATCTCCGATATCCGCAAATGCGAGAATCTCCGGAACTCTCTCGTCTATCTCCTCTCTCGTAAACCCCATCATCGTGCCGTTGAGATAAACATTCTCCATTCCGGTATATTCCATATTAAAGCCTGCGCCCAGTTCCAGGAGCGCAGAAATCCTGCCGTTCACTTTTACGTCGCCGGCAGTGGGGGAGAGAACGCCGGTTATTATTTTCAATATGGTCGATTTGCCGGAACCGTTCGTTCCGATGATACCTACCGTTTCGCCCTTATTGACCACAAAGCTCACATCATTCAGCGCGTAAAGCTCACGGTATCTCTTCTTTCTGCTCAGACCCAGAGCTTCCTTCAGTCTGTCTTGCGGTTTATCGTAAAGTCTGTACATCTTGGAGAGATGCGTGACCTGGAGCGCGGCGACTTTCTTGCCGCTGTCCTTCATCTCCACGTTCTCATCCGGGATTTTTTCTGTTTCACTCATCTATATAAGTGCTCCTTCTGTAATTGGTCATTGCGATATCATGCACTCTGTTTTTCGAGGCGCTGCAGGCACGCCGAAGTGTCGCTGACTCTCTGATACGGCTGCGGATCCGGTATTCACCGTCACAGTACATCGGCAAAATGAATCTTTAATCTCTTGAAGATGACAGATCCGATCACAAAGAGTACCGCTGTCACTGCCCAGAAATAAATCGTCAGCTTCAGATCCTGCCAGAACCAGGTATGACCGTACACCGATTGTCTGTATCCGTTTATTACATAAAACATCGGATTGATCTTGAAAATGAACCGGTATTTCTCGGGGATCATATCCAGATTCCACATGATCGGAATTGTCCACACGCCGATCTGAAGAATAATATTGATGATCTGCGACAGGTCCCTGAAGAAAATAACTATCGCGCACGTTCCGTAAGTGATTCCGAGACCGAACACGAACATGCAGAAGAAATAATAAACGACCTGCAGAGTGTACAGGCTGGGCCAGATTCTGTAAAGCGCTGCGATCAGTATTGTGAGAACGATGAAAAATGAATGCACGAAAAGAGCCGAAATAGCTTTCACCATCGGAAGAACACTGATTTTAAAAACGACTTTTTTGACGAGATAGCTGTACTCTATCAGCGCATTTGTACCTGAGTTCATGAGATCCTGGATGTAGAACCATGGAACAATACCCGACACCAGATATAATACAAAAGGTACGTCCGCCACGCGGCCGCTTCGGAAACCGACCGAGAAGACGAACCAGTAGACAAGTACCGTAACTACAGGCTGAACAAAAGCCCAGAATATACCCAGATACGATCCTGCATATTTTGTTTTGAAATCATTTCCCGCCAGCTTTAGAATAAGCTGCCTGTTCTCAAATATCTCTATCGGAAGTGTAAGGAATTTGTTCCTGAAGACAAATGCCGCCGCGCACGCACCGTCAAGCAAAAGCAGAGCAAGAATACGGATGATCAGGTCTGACTTCGCCTGATCCGCCGCGGCCGCCTCGCGCAGTTGGGTCAGTTCCACAGGAATCACAATATGCGGATCCCCGGCCTTGCTCACAATACGGGTCACTCCGCCTTCATGTGAAAGTGACGAGATATCCGTAAGGGCCGCCTCTGTCCCTGCAAGGTCGATCTTACATACGGTATCACCGTATGATACGGTCAGGTCACGAATTTCCCATACCCCCGGAGCTGCCCCGAAATCTATCCGGAGAAATGTCGTCTGAGAGTTCGCGGTAAATTCTATATCACAGTCCTCTCCGATCTGCTTTCCCTCAGAAGGATATCCGGCAAGCGTACTGTTGCTTTCACCGTAGGCATTCTCTGGACCCGAATAAAAGACCTGTACATTATCCGAAATATCCGATCGGATCGTCATATGTCCCGTAAAGCCGGCTCCTCCGCCGCTATGCCAGTTTAAAATTCCGATATTGAGTAGAACGACAAGAAGGATGCCGATTGCGGCAACCAACTTCAGTTTCTTTGACATGTTATATGCTCCTTGATCCTGCTGTTTTGAATTCTGCGTCAGAGATTAAGAAAATTACGCATAATCCTAATAATTATAGCATCGAAAGAATACATGTGCAAGATGAGCGCTCCCCGCGTCTATGCGCTCTCATATGAGCAGACATCCGCGATGCAAAAGGTCACTTGCGTCCGAAAATCCTCTTTAGTTTCATCATCCCCTCATAAGAGCGGGACTCCGTGACCGTCTCAAAATTTTTCTTCCATGCATCACGGTCCTTCTCCATGAGGTCAAGCGCTTCCCGCAAATGTGTTTCTTCATCTCTGCTTTTGTTCAGTGCGGCTCTCACCTCGTCCCACCTCCAGAACCAGGACTGATCGAGATCCGCATATTTTTTGCGGGATTCCTCCAGTTCTTTTGTGAGACGGTCGATTTCCGTCCGCTGAAGAAGGACGGTCCGCTCATTTTCCTTCCACATGCGTTCGGCAAGCAGAGTTCTCTCATTTGCGAGGCTTTCGATTTTTCTGTGGTCCGTCAGAGGAGACAGACCCTCGGACGAATCCCTCCCGTACACATAATTAAAAAAGAAATGCTCATAACTCTTCTGCAGGCTCGAAAGAGGCGTCTCTATTCCGGCGATATCCGCCGCCTCCGCGAGAGGAAGCACCGATTCAAGCTCCGCGATGTGATAATAGCTGTCCCGGATCGCATGATAGACCACAAGGTCCCGGGGAACCGGGAATTCAGCGACCCATTCATAATCGATGAACACCGGCTGTCCGTTCTCGAAAAGAATATTGGACGCGGTCGCGTCAAAGTTTGACGTCTTATACGCTTCCCTGCCGGTGTACGGGGCAGCGTCGCCGAACCATTCCCGAAAACCGTCCGTGTTCTCAAATGTTCCCTTTTCGCTCACGGAATCAAGCAGATCCACATGATTTTTCATATAAAGGACCAGAGCGTCCCTGTCTCGCTCCCGCACTGCCAGGTCGAGGCGGTCTTCTAAGGAGCTCCCCTCGATAAAATCATAAATCAGACCGCTGTCTGTGAGCCTTGCGGGACAGCTTCGCACATTCGGATAGACCCGGGTGAGAACAGAGCGGTACCGAGCCATATTTTCAAGATGTTTTCTGCCCTCCTTATATACGGCGCACTTTTCTACGAACCGCACGCCGTCTTCTTCCCACACAGATGTTATGATTGCAAATGCGCGGCGTCTCTCATCCGAGCACTTCATTATCAGTTTTTTCATATTTTCTGCTCTCCGGTTTGATTTTCACCGATACTAACTTCCCGCTTCGGGCAGTAAGCTCAGTCACGAACATTTTCGGTTAATTTCTGATCTTCGAAAGTCGGTCGAGAACTTTCCACCACGGGCCGGGATCTGTTTTATCGAATAGAATCCTGTTATTTTCACGAAGCTCATAATCGAGGTTGGTCATAAGGACCGCAGCGTAATGCGTTCCGGTAACGGTACCGGTCATATACCCTTTTTCCTGATACAAATACGGCAGAAGGAGCATAAAAAGCTCGAAATCTGCAGCCGACTGTTCCACGGGCGTACACAGTTCTCCGGACAATGCGTCACGAATCCGCTCATCGCGAAGAATATCCGCGAGGACGTTTCCCCTCGACCAGAAACTTCCGCCTTTTGCGTGAACCGGAGGGAGCTCGCCGCGCAGGACGGGGAACGTAAGCCCCATTGTCTCAGTCATCTTTCTGATTTCATCGTATCTTCCGTACCAGCCATCCTCAGCCTTTGCAAAATGACTTCCGTATGTCGGAAGCGGCGGAACGAGCAGACCTATTTCGGGATACGAGCTGAAGATTTCGATTATGTTTTCAATCTGGTGACCCGACCCGATCAGGCTCTCACAGTCGCCGTAAAAGAGTGAGCCGGTATCGTCCCGATAATTCTCCGGAAGCATAATT
>CAMYVI010000209.1 GCA_947302185.1 uncultured Lachnospiraceae bacterium | reverse complement strand
GGTATTGATCTTGACAGGTGGTTGAAAATGGGGATATCCCATGTCGAAGCAATAAGTTCAGCGCGCCAAATTCTGGAATCGGTTGCTTATCTGCACGGCAGGGCAGTACCTGTAATTCACAGAGACATAAAGCCGGCGAATTTTATCATTACCCGCGAAGGAAAAGTCAAATTGATTGATTTTGATCTGGCAATATCGGGAGAGCATTCAGGGCTCACGCCTGTGGGAACAAAGGGTTACGCACCTCCCGAACAGTACAGAGGGGTCTGTACCATGAGGGGAGATGTCTATGCTCTGGGAAAAACAATAGAATTGATTCTCAGCTCCGTAAAGCGCGGGAGGGGAAGCCTGCTTGAGCGCGCTCTGGTCGGCCGACTCAACGAAATGTGCGGTACTGCCTGTTCTGCAAAGGCGGAAAAGCGATTCGGAGACGCAGGGGAGATGCTGGAGGCATTTGAGAAATGCTGCCGGCGCAAAAAAGCGGTAAGAAACGCTTTATGTGCCGGACTTGTCGGTATACTTGTTTTTATTCTTGCTTTATCCGGAAGAAATGTGCTGAGAGACGCTTTCGGAGTTAATGCATATACGAGAGTCTGCAATAATTATACGTCCGCCAAAGACTTATTGTGCCGTTCCATTGCTGAAAATCTTTATGATGATGCTCTGAATGCGGATGAATACATCAGGAGCTCAAAACATTTGCTTGAACAGCTGGAACCGGAGCAGAGAACAGAACTCGCACGTGAATACTACGCTCTGCATCATACTGCGCTCATTGTTTCGGGGAGTACGGCGCCTTCTGAACGGGAAAGGACCGATTCTTTCAGAACCTGTATTTCGGATGATGTCGAGTACGAAGAGTTTCTGAAAAAACACGGTAATATCGAAGACATTTTCAAAGTTTATTCGGACGATGCGGTACTCTGCCGCATTATCGGAGATGATGGCAGTGCGCAAAGATTTTATGAAAAAGCGTTGTCTATGCCGGGAATTGCACCGGCCGATAGGATAAGCATAATGAGATCTGAAGGAAAATTTGTTCTTGAGGAGGATAAAAATGAAGATGTTTCAGTATCCGAATAGCAGAATGCGTCAGGGTATTCGGAAAGTCAGGATAATCACTGTATCGATAGTTTTCCTCCTGCATGCCTGGATGTTTTCGGCTGTCTGTATCCGAGCTGACGGAGAGATAATACTGTATCCGGGAGAAATCTATCCTGTTCCCTGTCTCACAGATGCAGGAAACGGTCAGGAATATGATATTTCAATAGATAACCCGGATATAGTCGGACTTGACGAGACCGGTAAATGTATTGTTGCAGTCGCGGCGGGAACCACGGAAGTGACTGTGAGATTTCTTGAACGGGATGCAGCTTATCTCTATGTGTTTTCGGTAGTCGAACAGGACCGGTATTTCTATGACACGTACAATACTGCCGATGAGAACGTGTATGCAGCCGATGGCGCTTACGACGGGGGAACGGAAGGACCGGTCAGCAATGATTCGGAGCGATATGAGGGCGGTTCGCAGGGATCGGGGTCTGACGGAGACCGCAGCGATCCTCCGGTAAAAGATGCAGATAAAAGCTCTTCGAATAATCCTGAGCAGAATATCACATCTGACCTTCCTGCTTCGGAAATTTCAACTGCACCTGTATCGGATCTGCAGAATAAGAGAGATGAAAACGAGGAAGCCGTCACGGGAGAAAAAGACGAAGCTCCTGAAGAGCACAGTGGTATCGAAGAAGACGCGGGCTCCGAAGAAAGCGGAATCCGAAAGGAGAGCGATTTGACGGCGGGAGCAGGACTGACATATCGGGAAAGGATGAATATGCTCGCTCCGGTAACGTTTATACACGGAAGAGGAAAATATGATGTGATCGTGCCCCGGAACTATAAATTGTGGATATGCGCTCGCAGCATGTATCCGGTATCTGTGCTGTATGTCGGTGCAGACGGCACACCGATTCCTTACAGACTTGATGGAAACATGGTGTATATAGATTCAAATGACCTGCCTTCCGGTAAAAGCACGATTCAGATGATTACGGCAGATGCTTCGGGGCGAATTGCGGAAATGAACGGCTTTGAAGTTTCGATATCCTTCTGAGAGGACGTATTCTGAAGTAAACAACCAAAAATCATCCGGTTGATGGATGGATAATGTTGTGCTATACTGTTTCGATAAGAATGCAAAAATCTCTATGCAGGGAGGTTCATATGAAAAAATCATCCGATGGCAATCGTTTATCAATTGCTATGATTCTGGTCGGAGTATTAATTTTAGCGGCGTCCGGTATCCTGATCGGGATGCAGGTCGGAAACTCCGTGAGGCAGACCGCACTGGAAGCGGAACTGGCTGAAAAAAGGGAATATGAAGCCAGAGCTCAGGCAGAACGGGAAGCAGCCATGAAAGCCGCCGAGGAAGCAGCTAAGGCGGAAGCCGCCCAGAATCAGGCAGCACCTACTGCGACGCCTGTTCCGGCAGATATCACAATGACAGCCGAACAGCTGGCAGCTGCTGCGGAAGCCATAAAAGGCGTGGGAACTGCCGGGACATCAACTGTTTTTTCATATGCGGATGCCCAGAAGAACGCCGGTATCTCTCTGAGTACGGACTCGGCAGGACAGGCGGATGCAGCAGACCCGTCGCAGGATGCTGCTGCGGGCACCACTCCTTCGCCTGCACCTCAGGTGTCCAGAATCGTATGTATAGATCCGGGACACCAGGCAGAAGAAATGACAGATACGGAACCGAACGGTCCGGGTTCTTCCGAAATGAAGCAGAAGGTAACCAGCGGTGCCTACGGTGAATTTTCCGGAAAGAATGAGTATGAAATCAATCTTGAAGTCAGTTTGAAACTCAGGGACATTCTTGTATCCAGAGGGTATACTGTAGTTATGACCCGGGAAACGCATGATGTGACAATATCAAATGTAGAGAGGGCGCAGATTGCGACAGCAGCCAATGCGGACATATTCGTCCGGATTCACTGTAATGACGTTGACGAGAGTGAAGTGGCGGGCGTCCTCTGCTACGGACCTGCCAGCGACAATACATATCTGACACAGCCGATTATTGAGAACAGCCAGAAGCTGTGCGAAGTTCTGAGGGACAACCAGTGTGCCGTCACAGGCCAGAAGGCGCTCAATAACTTGTATCAGAATGATATGACGGGAATCAACTGGGCTACAATGCCTGTATCAATTGTAGAAATGGGATTTATGAGCAACGAGACGGAAGATCTGTTCCTGGCCAGCGAGGATGGCCAGAATCAGATTGCCGAGGGGCTTGCCAACGGCGTCGATGCTTATTTTGCAGGATAAAATATGTGGAATACGGTTTTATTTGACTTGGACGGAACGTTATCAGATTCCGCACCGGGCATAACCAGATGCGTTCAATATGCACTTGAAAAAGAGTTCGGTATCATCAGAAATCCGGAAGAACTGATAGAATTTGTCGGACCGCCGCTAAAAGAACAGTTTATGATCTACACTGGATGCGACGGGGAAGCGGGAGAGCGTGCAGTTGCGAGATATCGCGAGCGATACAGACCGGTCGGCATATTCGAGAACAGTTTGTATCCGGGCATACCTGAACTGTTGAGGCAGCTTCGCGCCGAAAACCTGAAAATAGCTCTCACATCATCAAAGCCGGAAGAGTTTTGCCGACAGATTCTTGAGACGTTTGAAATTGCACAATATTTTGATGTTATCTGCGGCAGCGATATGGAGGGCAAGCATACAGACAAAGCGGAGCTCGTTGAGGAAACTCTTCATATGCTGGGCATGGAAGGCCGCAGAAATGAGGTCGTGCTGGTAGGTGACCGAAAATATGATATTATCGGTGCAAAGCAGCGAGGTATAGGATCGATAGGCGTCTCATACGGCTACGGAAGCCGCGAAGAGCTTGAATATGAATGGCCTGACTGTATTGTCGACAGCGTCACCGAACTGAGGAATGTTCTGATAGGACAGGCGCGAGCGGGGAGGCAGAGAGAAAATCAGAACAGGCCGAATAACAGGAACGGCGGTTTAGAATCGGATGGCGGAGTTTTCCGTAAAATATGGCGTATCGTGTATCCTCTGCTGCTTCACTTCGGTCTGTCTAACCTGATCGTGATTATTTTGAGCTGGCTCTACCTGCTGTTCGTGATGTTGACCGGAGGAGGTTTTTCCGGCGGTATGAATGTCATAGAATCTCAGGCCGTTCTCTTTACGGGAATAAGTGATGCTGTTGTCATACCGATTTCCTGGCTGTTCTTTAGGGCTGATGAGAGAAAACGCGCGGTGCAGGGGGTTCGTGATCGGATCCTTAACAGGAATAAATTTGAGATTCTTGAAATAATTCGTGTCGCAGTGATGGTTATAGGAGTCTCAAATGTTGTAAACGTGTTCATATCTCTTCTTCCCATTAAGGATGACGCTTATGAGGCAGTGGCAGAAGAAATGTTCAGAAACACGGGCCTTGTTACACAGCTGATTGTCATCGGAGTACTCGCACCAATCGCGGAAGAGCTGATTTTCAGAGGCCTCATATTCAGAAGGCTTCGTGACTACTTCGGTTTTATGTGGGCGGCTGTCTTAAGCGGACTCATTTTCGGGGTCTATCACGGCAACCTGACGCAGGGAATCTTCGCATTTCTTATGGGAATGCTTTTCGCAGCAATTTACGAGCATTACGGAACGTTGTGGGCAGGAATCACAGCCCATATGGCTAATAATATATTTGCAACATTAGAAAACAGTCTGGTAGATAAAATCAGCGTGCCCGATGCGGGATATCTGGCTTTTGTTGTGATTGGCGGAATTGTCGGAATTGTGTGTATGTATAGGATTCTCTCCGGTGAAAAAAGGCTGAATGAGATATAATCTCCGGGGCCGAATTCTGTTGACGTAAGTTTGTTACGATGCCTGACAGAACAAAATGCGAAAAT
>CAMYVI010000208.1 GCA_947302185.1 uncultured Lachnospiraceae bacterium | reverse complement strand
TATCACCTGTGAGGTCATTCGCATAATCCGGGACCCGATCTGAAATTGTTTTTAAGTGTGAGCGAATGTTTTCTCTTTACATATGAGCGAATGTTTTCCCTTTACATTTAACAATTTCCTGTGCTATGATAATGCCTCGGCAGGACATACGATCGCGGCTGACATCAGTCAGGTGAGGAAAGTCCGGGCTCCACAGGGCAGGGATGCCGGATAACGTCCGGCGGGAGTAATCCCCGGGAAAGCGCAACAGAAAACAACCGCCGCGCAAGCGGTAAGGGTGAAAAGGCAGTGTAAGAGACTACCGCCTGGCTGGTAACAGGCAGGGCATATGCAAGCCCCATCCGGAGCAAGACCAAACATAGGCTATACGGCGGCCCGTCGTGCCTTGGGCCGGTCGCTTGAGCCGTTCGGTAACGGACGGCCTAGATAGATGATCGTACACGACATAACCCGGCTTATCGTTCTGCCGAACTCAAATCTCAGTGTGAGATGCCCCGCCCCTTGAGGCAGCGGGCAGTAAACCGATCTCAGAGTCTCGCTCGCGGGACTTGAACGAAAAAAGCAGTCTCTCTCCGTAAGAAATACAGCTGACGGAGGGAGACTGACTCTCTTTTGGCGGAAAATCGTTTTGATTTCCAGCCGTTCAGACAGAGTACAACACATGATGTGTTTGATTCTTGATTCCTCATTGTTTTTACCCGGAAAAGAACATATAATAAAAAAGGCTTTTATGAGCGGTTACAGCAATTTAGCAGGAAAGGGCAGGAGCGTAAAAGATGGCAGTGACAACTTTTGCAGCAATCGACATCGGTTCATACAATGTAACGATGGAGATATTTGAAATCACCAGGAAGAACGGCCTCAAATCTCTGAACTCGGTGAGAAAACGGCTCGAACTCGGTCGTGACACATATACCAGAAAAATGATATCTCCCGAAGTTCTCGATTACAGTAAGATAATGAAAGAATACGGCGTCACAGCGTACCGTGCCTGCGCAAAGACGGCAGTCCGCGAGGCGAGGAACTATCTTCTTGTCAGAGAACATGTTCGAAATAAAACCGGAATCGTAGTTGAGATCCTGTCAAATTCCGAGCAAAGGTTCCTCGGTTATAAGTCCATCGCTTCGAGAGGCGAGGAATTCGAGAAAATCATCGAAAAAGGTACTGCCATCATCGATGTCAGCGGCGGCAGTATTCAGATTTCTCTTTTCGACAAGAATACGCTCGTCACGGCCCAGAACCTGCATCTCGGTCTGCTTCGTGTCTCCAGCAGGCTTGCCATGATCCAGAATCAGACAACGCATCCGGAGCGGATCATAGATGAGTTCATTCGCAAGGACATCTGGAATTTTAAGAGAATGTACCTCAAAGAACGTAATATCGATACGATTATTTTGGTCGGAGATTATTATACTAATCTTGTATTCCAGAATCGCACGGATATAAACAAAATCGAGAGTGCCGACGAATACTATAACTGGTATGAAAAGATTATTCGTATGTCGCCGCGCGATGTGGCTTCTTTCCTGGGAGTCGGTACGGAAGTCGCCAACGCTGTTATTCCCATGGCGGTGCTGTACCGCCGCCTGATCGAAGTTTTCGGTGTTGACAGCATCTGGCTTCCGGGCATCCAGATAACGGACGGTATCGCTTATGATTATGCCCTGAAAGCAAAAATCATACGGACACAACATGATTTTGACAAGGATATATTGATGGCAGCGAAGAATATTGCCAAGCGGTATGCCGGTAACAAGTCTCATACGGAGAAAATCATGGAAATCGCGGATGTCCTTTTCAAAGCGGTCCGAAAGGATTCCGTTCTGGGACCCCGTGACCGCCTGCTGCTGAAAGTGGCCTGTCAGCTGAATGACTGCGGAAAGTATATAAGCCTCGTCAATGTTGCGGAGTGTTCTTACAGTATTATTATTTCTACAGAAATCATCGGCCTTTCCGATAATGAGAGAAAAATCATTGCCAATACAGTCAAGTTCAATTCCCTGCCGTTCGAGTTTTACGGTGAGAATAATGACGGTCTTACAGAATATGATTTCCTGCGCGTGGCCCAGCTGACCGCTATCCTCAGGATTTCGAACAGCCTTGATCAGAGCTACCTGCAGAAAGTGACAGATATTCGAACGACAAAGAAGGATGACCGTCTGGTCATAGATGTTCAGGTGAAAGAGGACTTTACGCTTGAAAAGGGTCTGTTCGGAATGAATGTTGAATTCTTCGAGGATATGTTCGATATCAAGCCTGAGTTGAAGGTTCGAAAAGTGAAATAAATGTCACTGTTTCCGCAGATGGAGAAATGTGCTTCAGACTCGGAGCGGGAAGTTTCAGTTTAGCAGATAACCATTATTATTCGATTCAGAATTAAGAGGTATAGATATGGCACCGAAAAGTGATCAGGGAAAAGAGAGTAAAAAGGCCGTCATTGATGCTAAGAAGGGGACTGCAGAATCCAAAAAGACGGCTGCCAAGACAGTGGATAAGAAGAGCGCAGTGAAGAAAACGGCGGCCGAGATGAAAAATGAGACGAAAAAAGAGACTGCTCCTGACAAGGCAGTCAAGTCTTCAGAGTCAAATACACCGGAAATCAACTTCAGAAATCCGGAATACTACAGGAACCGCGAGCTGTCCTGGATGGCATTCGATGAGAGATGCCTGTCTGAAGCCAGAGACAGACAGCTCGTTCCGCTTTTCGAGCGGGCAAAGTTCTTAAGCATAACTGCTTCTAACCTGGACGAATTCAATATGGTCCGTGTTGCTTCTCTGAAAGATCAGGTACACGCCGGTTACACAAAAAAGGATATTGCCGGAATGACTGCAGCCGAGCAGCTGCAGGCAATTTCCGAGAGGATGCATAATTTTGTGAGGGATCAGTATAATACACTTAATCGTTCACTTATTCCGTCATTTGAGAAGGCAGGTCTTGAAATCATCGGAGAGTACGAAAGCCTTACTGAGGAACAGTGCCTGTATCTTGACGAATACTTTGAGAATAATATATATCCGATTCTCACGCCGATGGCTATGGATTCATCCCGACCTTTCCCGCTGGTTCGCAATAAGACATTAAATATCGGTGCGCTCGTTGCACCGAAGGAATCCAAGAAGAAAAAGGAATCGGTAGAATTTGCAACTGTTCAGGTGCCTGCCGTTCTGCCCAGGCTGATCAGTCTTCCGGACGCAGAGGACGGACATAAAGTCATTATTCTGCTCGAGGAAGTGATCCGCAAGTATATCGGCAAGCTATTTCAGCATTACCGTGTGCTCAGCGCCTGCCCTTACCGCATTATGAGAAATGCGGAACTGGACGTTGATGAGGATGAGGCAGAGGACCTTTTGAAGGAAATTCAAAAGCAGCTCAAGAAGCGTCAGTGGGGAGAGGTCATCCGTCTGGAAATTGCGGAGGGCGTAGATAAGAGACTTTTGAAAATTCTGGTCAAAGAGTTCAATGTCTCGCAGGAAGATATTTTCTTCATACCGGGTCCGATCGATTTGACATTCCTCATGAAAGTATACGGAATTCCCGGTTTTGACGCTTATAAGACTCCAAAATATACCCCGGCTCCGGTAAGAGAATTTTCCGATTCCGATGATGTTTTTGAAGTCATCAGAAAGCAGGATGTATTTGTGCATCATCCGTATATGAGTTTTGACCCTGTCGTCCGTTTTGTGCAGAGAGCGGCAGCGGATCCGGATGTACTGGCCATCAAACAGACATTGTACCGTGTGAGCGGCGATTCACCGATTGTTGCAGCCCTTGCCCGTGCGGCGGAGAGCGGCAAGCAGGTCACTGTTCTCGTGGAATTGAAAGCACGGTTTGATGAAGAGCATAATATTGTCTGGGCGAAAATGCTTGAGAAAGCAGGTTGCCACGTAATATACGGTCTTCTGGGACTTAAGGTACACAGTAAGATTACTATGGTGATTCGCCGTGAGGAAGACGGAATTCGCAGATATGTCCATCTCGGAACAGGTAATTACAATGACTCGACAGCCAAGCTCTACACAGACTGCGGTATCTTTACCTGTGATGCTCAGATAGGCGCAGACGCCACAGCGGTATTTAACATGCTGTCGGGATACTCCGAACCGGAGAAATGGTTCCGCCTCCTGGTCGCTCCGATCTGGATGAAGAATACATTCCTTTACCTGATCAATCGGGAGAAGGAAAATGCCGCGGCGGGCAAGAAAGCATTCATAAAAGCGAAAATGAACTCATTGTGCGACCCGGATATTATTGAGGCGCTGTATCAGGCATCGCATGAAGGCGTCGAGATCGACCTGCTGATCCGCGGTATATGCTGCCTGAAGACAGGTATCCCCGGGGTCTCGGAGACAATACATGTGCGCTCTATCGTAGGTAATTTCCTGGAGCATTCCAGAATTTTCTGGTTCTGTAATGATGACGAAGATGAAGTATTTATGGGATCGGCTGACTGGATGCCGAGAAATCTCGATAAGCGCGTTGAGATTGTATTCCCGGTCCTTGATGAGAATATCAAGAAGGAAGTTCAGCATGTACTTGAGCTTGAATTCGAGGATAATGTGAAGGCACACCTGCTGCAGACTGACGGTACATACGTTAAGCAGGATAAGAGAGGCAAAAAGCTTGTCAATTCACAGGACATATTCTGTGCGGAGGCATGGAACAGGGTACCTGTTACGGAGAGTCCGATCGAGTCAAGAAGATTTGTGCCGGCTGAGCCGCCGATTGTGTTCGATGAAGAGGACGAGACTTCTGAGGAAAAGGGACAGGAATAAAGGCAATAGTAAGGACATATAAAAGGAGACAACTAATGAAATACGATTATCTGGTAGTGGGTGCAGGACTATTCGGCGCGACGTTCGTACATGAAGCACGCAGACACGGTAAGACTTGTATCGTTATTGACAAAAGGGACCATATTGCGGGTAATATCTACTGTGCCGAGGAAGAGGGA
>CAMYVI010000207.1 GCA_947302185.1 uncultured Lachnospiraceae bacterium | reverse complement strand
TCTTCATCCGCCTGCCTGTTTACCGAAGTAAAGCGATTTTCTTCCGCTCCTTCGGTAATCCGGCACTCTTTTATCTTCATTCACCTGCTTGTTTACCGCAGTAATGGATTAGATTCTCCGGCTCGAATAATTCAGTACTCAGTCTTTGTCAACGCCGAACCGGATTCCGGCTGCCTTGCGTGCAGTTTCAAGCACCGTCATCACCTTGACAGAAGTTGCTATCGCTTTCTCCGCAGCTTCATCATCCCGCTCCTCAATAATCCGCGCAAAGTCGCCAAATTCTCTTGTCATGCGATGATGCACCGGATCCGCCTCGTGATGTCTCGTGATGACAGCTCTCTGCATTCCGCCGGATGCGCTCGGCACCTGACGCGGATTCTCCTCATCTACGACCTCGACATCAAGACCTGTCATGACATTCGGCTTGCCGTTCACCCGCATCCATCCCTTCTCACCTTGGATGATGGAGAAGCACGGGCTGTCGGAATCCTTGGCACCTGTGCAGACCGCATTAAAAGTCGGATATGTCAGAATCGCTGTACCGGATGTGTCGATTCCGTTGAAGCCCCTGTTCGGGAAATATGTTGCATTCTCCGGACTTCCGAGCAGTCCTACCACGAAGTAGACATTATATAGATTGATATCATAGAGTGCACCGCCGGAGCACTCCGGATCAAATGCAGGCGCCACCTTTCCCGCCAGATAATCCGTATAACGGCTGGAATACTGGGAATAGTTGAGCTGAGCGGACCGTATATTGCCAAGGTTCGGCAGCTCCATCTGCATCAGGTCAAATATCTGGCTGTGCAGAGTAGTAATCGCCTCGAGGACATACTTGCCGGTTTCCTTCGTGAGATTCTGAAGTTCTTTCGCTTCAGCCGCGGTAGTCGTCAGCGGCTTCTCAAGGATAACGTCTTTGCCGGCGAGCAGAGCTTTCTTCGCGTATGAAAAATGCGCGCTGTTCACAAGTCCGATGTAAACAGCCTGAGCATCGGACCCGGCCAGCAGTTCATCGTAGTCTGTGTAAACTTCACCGATTCCATACTTTTCTGCCAATGCTTCGGCTTTTTCTCTGCTGTGCGGCCGGGCAAATATTGCCACGACCTCCACGCTGTCAACCGGTTCTAAGGCAAATAGCGCCTCATGTACAATCTTTCCTGTTCCGATGATTGCGAGTTTCATAATCTCTCTCCTTTCTTAAGAACGCCTCGGCGTTCTTGCCGCGACGTGCGAGGCGCGTATGCACCTTCCGCTGCGCACGTCTGCAATCCGCCGTGCCTAAGCATGCGTAACAATGCTCCGGTGGAGCATTGTGCAGCTGAGGCTTTTATTCTTCATCGCGAGATTGTACTCACGATGAATGCGAGTATCACTTTGCGCACGTATCTCACGACTGAAGCCTAAGCAACAAGCTGGCCATGCTCATAACTGGCTGCTATGTTTCATGCCCTTCTTATAGTAGTAGTCACAAGTACTGCGCGATGAAGAATAAAACTCAAAATACAATAACGCGGGTTCCTTCCTCCACATTATTAAAAATGGTCTCGGCCGCCCCGTAAGGCAGATTCACACACCCGTGAGATCCGTCATACAGATAAATATTCCCGCCGAACTCGTCCCTCCACGTAGCGTCATGCAGTCCGTAGGAACCCGAAAATCCCATCCAATAATTGACAAATGACTCATATGCCGGCACCCCGTTCTCATCCGGCTTTCCCTTGAGCGTCCGGTTCCTCTCCTTCTGCTGTATCGTAAACAGTCCGGTAATCGTCACTCTTTCCGGGTCTGCGGACAATCCGGACACACATGGCGTGTCAAAGAACAGCCCGCCGTCCTTATACAGATAAACCATCTGGTCATTCAGATCCACTTCCACATAGGTCCCGTCATTCAGGGATTCCGGGTAAGAATTCATCAAATATGCCGGCTCTCTTTCCGCATTCTCCGAGTTCAATACATTCGCCTCAAGATTCGCGGTCTCTGCCGCCTGATCGATCTGGCGGCCGTAGGTATTACCGGGGATTTCAACGGTCCGCCCATTTGTCGCATAAAATGTGCGGCTCGTGTGAACGTCATCTACCATGGCGGCGAGAGATGAGATGGCTTCGGCGCATTTTTCCGAAATGACATTGTTATCAAGATAATAATCCATCACTGAATTACCTGTCCCGGTACTGTCCGCATCTGAATAATCAGTTTCCCCTTGTAACCTCACCGCAGAGTTTTCACTCCACGCGTCTCTCTGAGATACCCATTCGATCAGCATATCACGGTCTACCGTCCACCTGCCGCCGTCCGGCAGATCGTAGACCACAGTCGTCTCCAGGAAACGGTTCAGCTGCCCGGCCCTCTCTGCGAGCTCCGGGTCATCCGCCGTGACTGTCGGACGTTCATATGCGTCCGTGTCGCTCAGATTGATAATGCGCTTCTGCTGCCGGATTGCTTCGCTGATACAGGCATATGCTGCCTCCTCGCTGATCAGATTGCCCTCATTTTCAGATTCTATGACAAATGTATTATCTTCTGTTCTCACGCACCTCGCATTTGTCGGGGAAACCTGCAGCTGAGGGTCAAATTCAGGCATTGCGCCAACGATAGCCGACAGCTGATCCTCATCATAATGAACGCCGTTGTCTATCGTATAGCTGCGGGTTTTGCCGAGGGCCCCTTCTATCCAGCGGTACTTATCCTGGGCGGCGAGCATTTGCCTGACCCCGTCTCCGAAATCATATCCCAGAGAAATGCTGTCTCCGTAGATCCACTCCCTGCCTCCGTCTCTGAAGTCAACTTCAAGCTTGTAGTCGGATGAGCCGGAGAGAATTTCCTCCGCCTCAGATAATTCCAAGCCTCCGACATCGCTGTTGTTGATAACCGTACCTTCGATAAACCGCCTCTCATACCGATCTGCATAAACTATGTAGCCGGTCGCGGCTGCAAATGCAATCACAATCAAAACAACTACGAAAAATTTGATCCCTGTTCTTCTGCCGGAAGCTCTTCTTACCTTACCGTTTTTTCGATAATTTGCCGTCTTCTTCCCGTTTGCTCTCGAATTTGCCGCCGGCTTTGCGGTATTTCCCACACTTATTACCGACTTCACAGTTTTTCTTTTAATTGCTGTTGACTTTGCGGTATTTCTACTGTTTCCTCTGTTTGCGCCCCGTCCCGCGACATTTTTTCTCTTTACGCTTGCCGTCTTCAGCCTGCTCCCCTTCCTGCGTCCGGCATTCTTCTGCGTCTGTTTCATGTACTCCCCTTGCCAGATTGTCATATAGAATTCCAATCAAAAATTAATTCAACTTTGTTCTATATTCTCAATCGTTATCCCCTCAAAACCAAGCTCCTCCGGCAGGAACCGCGGACACACATTTTCCTTCGTCTCAATGACAGCCGCCGCCAGCCGAGTCCCGATCCTGCAGGATTCCCTGAGTGTCTTGCCGTAGGTCAGGCCCATGGTCACGCCGGCGAAAAAAGCATCCCCGGCACCGGTTGTATCCCGGACATCCACGCGCATGGCCGGCACTGTGCCGGTCTCCCCGTCAAGCTCTGCGTAAACAGCACCTTCTCCGCCCATCGTGACTACCATGCGCGGAATCCTTGCCTGTCGGACCTTCTCGGCAAGAACATTTTCCATCTCCGACATGCTGAGATCGTCATATTTCTCAGCGAAGAAAATGCCGGCCTCCTGAAGATTGCACACCAGACACGCATTGCGGCGAATAAGGTCCCGTCGAGCGATAGCTATCGACATATTTGACACGACTGCATATACGTCTTTGTTATATTTATCCGCAAGTTCGAATACACGTTTCAAAGTAGGTCTCTCCATATCGAACTCAACTACGATACTGTCCGCATCCCGGAATATTTCATCCCCGTGTTCATCAAGTATATCGTCAATAGCGGAGAGATCCGGACGGCTGGATATGGAGGCAGCCACATCGCCCATGTTGTCAAATACCGCAAGCCAGGTTCCCATTCCTTCCGGCACAGCACGCATATAGTCTGTATTGATTTTATGACGTTTAAGCTGTGCAATGACATCCTGTCCCAGCCCGGTGTCATCGACGAGGCTGACAAATGTGGGACGGAGTTCTACGTTTGCAATATCTTCCGCGACATTTCGGCTCACGCCCCCGTGCTTCGTAACAACGGTTCCTGCATTGCGTCCCGTGGCGACAAATTCTCCCAGCGGATATCCTTTAACGTCTACAAAAATCGAACCGATTACGACGATGCCCATGTTGCCCTCCTTGAAAATGCATTTAAAAGAATCACCGTTCCCCTGATAATCGGGAACGCATTCATTTTCCGAATAATCTTCTGAAAATGTCTCATCCTTTTCTTAGTATAGCACACACATGCCTGATATCTCCACGCTAATTACAATATGGGCCTCCGTCCCTGTGCGGGATGATGTGCACCTCGTCTGCTTCCGTTCTCCGGCGAATCTGAGAACCTCCCTCACTGTGTGTGAGGTGCACCTCATCGCTTCCGTTCTCCGGCGAATCTGAGAACCTCCCTCACTGTGTGTGAGGTGCACCTCATCGCTTCCGTTCTCCGGCGGATCTGAGAACCTCCATCCCTGTGCGTGAGGTGCTTTCTGCGAACAAATGTCTCTGCTGTCAGATTGTTAAAGCGGTAAACAGTAGCATACAGAAATTTCCTGTCTTTTGTGCAGATAATTATCTGTAATGGGACGAGATTATGTTACTATATTTGTAATTGATTTCGTATGTAAGGCTTTTTATATTAAAATCACAAATTTACAGAGAATACTCTGTGGCATTCATTTGGCAGATGATCGACGGCCCCGTTTATGCACAAAAGTATACATGGACGGAAGGTACGCATTCCGGCAGTACTTCTTATTTAGAATTATATATCGCAAAAGTGAATGACGGATCATTTTTTAATCTCTGACGCAGAATTCTCGTGACTTAAGTCGTGAGATGAATGCG
>CAMYVI010000206.1 GCA_947302185.1 uncultured Lachnospiraceae bacterium | reverse complement strand
TTTGAAGATAGTCTGCAAATTCATGCCGGCGGCTCTCAGGATCACATCGCCGTGATAGGAGAGGCGCTTGCGAGACTGGATATAATGCGGGAGATGGAGTCATTTGCAGATGTTATGAAGCGTGAGCGTAAGAACATGTCCGATAGCTATGTTACCATTTGCCTTATATCGACCGGCAGAAGTGACGCAATTATTCGCGAGGCGGAGGCGATGGCGAGACAGCAGGACGGCATTTTCTGGATTTGTCCACTTCGAAAGGATGAAGAGGACAAATATATCCCCGGGAACATTGATTTCCGCAGAATAAATGTGTGACAGGAAACGGCATAGATCTCAGCGACAGGGCAAGAATTCAACCGAAAGAGTCGATTTTAGAAATCCCTTAGCTGCATATGCAGCGGACAAGCCGGAAAGGAGGTGGCGCGATGAACAGGAAAGAGCGGTATTTTCCTGATGAGAGCAGAGGGCTATTTGCCTGCAGAATTCTGACGAACATCCTGATTCTGACTACATTTCCGGTCGCATGCGGCATATATATGAAGAAACCGCCCGTCGCGCTGCTCTTTTCAGGCATTGAGATGCTTATTTTCGCAATTGCCATGGAAGTAATGCAGCGTCTCCTGAAAGGATTCGGGGTTTATACGATCGCACATTTGTCTGTTTTACTTCTTATTTATGTTGGTGCTCCATACTTTGCGTATATTCATCTGGGCTTTGCCGCGGCTGCGACGCTTGTCATGTATTATGATCGGGCTGCGAGGAGACGCGATTTTTACCCGACTCCCGGCTGGCTGCTCTATCCTGTGCTCATCTATACGGTGGGATATGTCGGAGGGAGTGCAGGGCTGAGAGGGATGGGGGTATTTGAAGAAATAGCACTCATCGCACTTTTCTTTCTGTATCAGAATCAGCGGGGAATGGATCGCACGCTGACTACCGCAAAGGAGTATGTCAGGGTTCCGTACCGAAAAATGAAAGTGGTAAATGCCTGGATGTTCGGATTGTTTTCCGTGCCGGCGATTGTGCTTGCGCTAATTTTTTCGCAGATTTTCAACGGGGAAGTTATAGTTCTGACGATCGGAAAATGGATTGTTGCGGGATATGCGCTGCTGACATTGGCTTTTTTCTGGTTTTTCAGTCATTTGATTCCGGAGGGCGGCGGAGATGCCATGGCAGGTATGGATAGCGCCAATATTGCAGCCATGCTTGCGGCGTATCAGGAAGAGCATCCATACTTGTCAATGCTTTGGAGTGCATTCCAGTTTATTATCGGGGTGTTCTGCCTAACGCTGACGGTTTACTTGCTGCAACGCTTTTTTGTTGAATTTTACAGAGATTTTCGCACTGCGGATCTGGAGACGGACGACGTGCGAATGCAGATCGTAGAGGAGAAGGACAAGTTACGAAGCCGAGTCCCAAAGAAGGCTGCACGAAGAGTGGGCTTTTTCACTCCGGCTGCCAAAATCCGGCGAATGTATGTGAAGTATATCAGAAGGTATCCCAGGCTTGAGCGTATTCGCCCGTCGTACACTCCGACGGAGATAGAACGCGCGGTGATTGCTCATGGGGATGCGAGAATCCGTGAGTTATACGAGCGTGCGCGCTACGCGCCGGAGCTCGTGACGGAGGAACAGGTTCGCGAGATGAGGATTTGTTGTCGTGATTCCGTCAGGGATTCCGTCAGGGACGGTTCTTAACGGTTGGGGACGGTTCTAGGCAATCGGGGACGGTTCTTAACAATTAAGAACCGTCCCCGACGAAGTAACGAAGTAACGAAGGATCTACGAAGTCCTAAACACATAATAGGAGGAGGCACTTATGAGCACAGCTTACAAATGCAAATCCTGCGGCGCTCCCCTCCGCTTTGACCCGCACACGGGCAAGCTCCGCTGTGATCACTGCGATGCCGACTATCTACCGTATGAGTACCATCGTTCCCGCCTCGAAAAAGAAACAGTGCCGGGCGAGGAGAAAATACAGATAGAAGGAGACATTGCCATTTATCACTGCCCTAACTGCGGAGCGGAGATTCTCTCCGCGGACACAGCCATCGCCGACCGGTGCGTGTACTGCGGGTATCCGGTAGCATTTGCGGGGACTTTGACGGATGAGTTTGTCCCTGACTTTCTTTTGCCATTTGAAAAAGATATTTCAGATGCAGTCAGCGAATATCGAAACGTGCTTAAGAACGCGCCCTTTGCCCCGAAGGAATTTCGTGAAAAATCCGCACTTGAACGATTCCGCGGTGTTTATGTCCCGGTATGGCTTTATACAATGGATGTTGAGGCGGAAATCAACGTGCGCGGCCGTGTCGACGGGAAGAAAATCCTGGGCTTCACGGACTATGGTCCGATTACCCAGGAGTGCTCTGAAATGATGACTGTGCATGAAGAGGGGATTATTCATTATGAAAATATTGCCCGCGACGGTCTCATGAAACTCGATGATCTCGTTGTCAGATGTCTGAGCCCGTATGATTATTGGAAGAGAATGGCTTTTGATCCCAGTTATTTGGCCGGTTTTTACGCCCAACGATGGGATGTTGACTTTGAAGCCTGCCGCGAAAATGTGCGGCGCGAAGTGTTGAATGCCGCCGCCTGGGACATCCGCGAGCATGCCTGCGATCTTGGAGAAAGCTATGCGGATCATTGGCGAGACGGTGGTGACATGAGTTATTATCGGTTTTCAAAGGCAAATGCGAAACGCCGGGATTATATCCCGCTATCCTCCGGAGACAGCGCAGATGATATGCATTATACTCAATCTTCTCAGGCAAATGAAGAACGCAGGGATGACTCAAAAATCCCCACACATGACTTCATCAGGACTTCTAACCGTTTGGATCCGGACGGCGGATTTAAAGTTCTGGGAAATAATGTGCTTCCGCCGAATCCCGGAACAGATTTCAGAGGGCAAATCATTGGAGAGCGTGTGGAGTATGCATTAGTACCGGTATGGCTCATGTATACGAGGTACAAGGATAAAGACTATATGTTTGCAATGAACGGACAGACCGGCGAAATCGACGGAAACATGCCTGTCAGCATACTAAGGGTGCTTGCTTATTTCGGAATCATGTCGCTGGTGATTCTTGCTATTGTGATGCTTGATGTGTGGTTGAATGCGCAGCCTGATATGGATGGAGGAATTCTGGCAGCAGCGGTCCTTCCGATTCTTTGGTTCCTGAATCTTGTCAGAAAGCAGAGCAGTGTGAAGCTGATGGAGAAGAACGCGGAGCCGGTTCGCGAGCGGATGTACCGCAGAAGAGTGCATGAGGAGAAGTAGGGAAATCTCCGACAGGAATCCCCGACAGGGACGGTTCTTAACTGTTAAGAACCGTCCCTGTCGAGCCCTGTCGAGGCCTCTCGGGGCTTTGTTTCTTTAAATCCGAAAAGGCGAGAAAAGTGTTTCTTCTTAGAAAATCCCCTTGCAACCCAAGGTCCCCTTCGATAGACTATATCTATAAAGCCGGATCGCCCGCTATGTACTACGGAAAAATGCAGTAGCGGCTGAAATAGGAAAAGGATGGTCTGAAATACGGACCCACCGGCAGAAAACGAGGGAAAACAAAATGGCAGAAAAGAAATTACCGGTAATCACGATCAACAGATTATATGCAGCTTACGGAACAACAGTCGCGAAGATCCTTTCCGACCGCCTGGGAATCCCGTATTACGACAAGGACTTCATAAAGAAGACTGTTGCAGAGAGCGAGTATGAAACCGCTGAAGTTGAACACAGCGGTGAAGAGATCAGCTCAGGAAACAAATTCCTGAACTTTCTTCTTAACAATACGGTCGGAAGCTATCCGGACATGATCAGGGACCTGTATCTTATCCAGAGAAAAGTCATTCTGGAACTGGCACAGACCGACTGCATCATTATCGGCAGATGTGCGAATCACATCCTGCGCGAGGAAGGTATCCCAACATTTGACGTGTTCCTTTATGGTGATATTGAACACCGCAAGCAGCATACCGCAGAGCTTGAGGAGGCCAAGGGAAGAGATCTGGACAAATACATCGCCCAGCGTGATGCTTTCCGCAACAACTATTACAGAACATTTGTCGGTACGGACATCGATGATTGTACGAACTATCACATTTGTCTTGATACAGGCAGAATCTCTCCGGAGGACTGTGCCGACATTATCATAGGTCTGCTTCAGAAATGGAACTGAGCGAATCCGAACAATATCAGTCGTTAAAAATGCTCCTGCTAACGATGCCTGCAGGGTTCGGCGAATCGCAGACGTGCGCATCGAAAGGCGCCTTGGCGCCGCGCACGTCGCAGCAGGAACGCCGACAAGATGAGGATGAAAAATGAGCGCAACAGTTTCGTGCAACAGCACATTGGTACTTTCTATTCCGGACGGCTTTCGTGAGCTGGACGAGGCGGAACGGGATAAAATGAACATGTTGGAGGACGGTCCGGGTAAAATTTTCACCGACCCGGACAGACATATAATTATTTCCGTCGGTTGGAAACCACTGGGCTTTGTGACTTCCCTGCTTCTCGGAACAAAAGATGCCGCTAATAACATGAAAACTTCCATCCGGAGAGCAATGGAGCCTTACAATTTTCATGAAGGTCCGTCCTGCCGAAAGACTCTGGACAGGGAAACAATTGACGGCTTCAGCTACAGTTATGAAGCGCAGGGGATAAAAATGTACAGCGAAGCCTATGTTACGAAACATAACAAAGTATTTTATTATCTCTATATTTATGCTCGAGAAGAGCTAAAAGAAGAAAGCCTCCGGACATGGAATTCGATTCTGGCGTCTGCCGAATGGGAGAGGTGAGTAAAAGGCGGTCGTATTTTCGCGATTTGTCATCCTTTCTTCAGGTATTTCACCGGAACCTCTTTTGTCAGCCAGATATGATTAGCCGATTCGAAAAACTGATATCCATCTTTTGCCATCTGCCGGCAGTCAATTTCATAGATGACCGGCCGACCATGCCGGCTGCCCACTTTCTCTGCTGTTTCTCTGTC
>CAMYVI010000205.1 GCA_947302185.1 uncultured Lachnospiraceae bacterium | reverse complement strand
GAGTTGTTGACTTTCCACATCCGGACGGACCTACGAAGATGATGAATTCCTTGTCTGCGATTTCAAGGTTGAAGTCCTTAACTGCCTTGTAGCCGTTCGGGTATGTCTTATCAATGTGCTGAAGTGAAAGAGCTGCCATTCTTATATCCTCCTTATTTACTGCTTTCCGCAGTTGTGATTGCTGTAATCAGCAAATTCTTATCAATTTCTCAACTGTTGACAGTATAACCAAAACGAACTTCTCATTCTATGGTCAACCTGCCAAATTAAAAATCAGTTTTCCGTCAAATTGCTAATGCAGGCCGCTCTCAGTCAGAAGCTCCGTATCACATCTTCCGACTCATCCGTAAGATTCCCGATACTCTTTATGATTACATCATAGCCTGCATTCTCGCTGATTTTGACATGTACGCGGTCGCCTGTTCTTCGATGCAGAAGCGCTTTGCCGAGCGGAGAATCGATCGAAATCAGATTTTTAAGAGAGTTACCTCTGATCGTCGTTACGATGCGAAAGGTTTCTGTCTCATCATCGTCCGGAAAATAGACTTCGACCGACCTGTTCATGGCCACCTGATCATTTTCGGCCCGGTCCTCAACGATAATCGCCGTTTTGATCATATTCTCAAGATAGCGGATACGGCTCTCATTCAAATTCTTTTCCCGCTTAGCCGCATAGTATTCAAAGTTCTCGGAGAGATCTCCCTGAGCTCTGGCTTCCTTTACCGCCTCAATAAGTTCGGGCCTTTTGACCAGTTTTCTCTCTTCGATCTCCCTCTCCATTTTTTCGATATCACTTTTCGTGAGTCTGTCGTGCATATTTATTGCTTTTCCTCCGTTCCTCTGCCGCCTGAATGATAACTTTCAGTCCTCTTCTATGACCTGCAGCTCCAGGTAGTCAAAATCTATTGTCTCAATGAAGCTGTCCTGTCTGAAACGCGCCTTCGAGGTGCGTCTGAACTCGCTGATATTGCTGTCAAGCCAGATCGGCTTACCGAGATCGAATTCCACACAGACTTCATACAAAGCGTTGAAGACTTTGTGGGTTCGTGTGTCATCCGTGAGGTCTTCTACGACCGTATCTCTCAGCATATGGTTATCTTTCCAAAGTTTCCCCCAGAATTTCATAAGAATTCCTCCGTTATTCAAGTCTCGCACGCTGATGATATCACTTTTTCAGCTGCATTGTAAGAGCCTTTCGATTGTTGCGGTTGAATCGCAGCGATTTGCCTGCTATAATTAGGCTCACTTCAAGTCCGGCCCGCGAGACCCGAACAGATTTATGCCCGGCGTCTGCCGACATAGTCTCAAACCGATTTCCCGCAACATGTATGCGTCGGATTGTTCCGGCAGGGCATAATGCTGCTGAGTATTCACGGGCAATTCATTTCAAAGGAGTATATATGCATTACGAGTACAAACCTCACGGAGTATGTTCAAGAAAAATTACATTCGATGTAGAAGACGGAAAAGTCAGAAATGTCGCATATGAAGGCGGATGCAACGGCAACCTGAAAGGTATCGGCCGTCTGGTCGAAGGCATGGAAGTAGAAGAGTGTATTTCCCGTATCGACGGCATAAAATGCGGTTTCAAAAACACTTCCTGTCCGGATCAGCTGGCGAAAGCACTCCGCGCTGCGGTAAGTCAGTAATTCAAAAAGGCTGCGGTCTGTAACAGCAAAGCTTACTGTTTTGCTGTTTGGGCCGCAGCTTTTTTATTCTTCTCTTATATCTGTCATCTCTCCCATTTGTCACACAGCGCGTTAAGCTGATCTGCGAACTTCGCAAGATCTTTATTTGCCATCCCTCTGTTCTCATGTATGATCGCAAGCAGGCGCTCCGCCGTTTTCTCCAGCCGTACATAAGGTGTGGAGACGCGCTCTTTCACCGTGACAGGATTCCCCTCGGCGTCCCGTCTGACAAAAGGAATACCTGTCGTCGCCTTTTCACACACGTTGGAGGCAAGATCATATACCGTCCCCGAATACGGTGCAAAAGTATCCCATCCCAGTTTTTCCTTCAGAAAGCCTGCAAATATATCGGTGACTGTGTCCTCACCATGGACTACAAAGCACTTGAGCGGCTTCTCTTTGAACCCTCCTGCCCATTCTGCAAGCCCCTCCCGGTCTGCATGTGCGGACACTCCCGGAAGCTGACATATCTCGGCCGCCACCTGGATCGGTTCATTGAACAGCTTGACTTCCCGGGCTCCCTCAATCAGCTTTCTCCCAAGCGTGCCGTCAGCCTGATATCCGACAAACAGTATTGTAGAATCCGACCTCCACAAATTATGTTTCAGATGATGTTTGATCCGCCCTGCTTCGCACATGCCGGAGGCGGAAATAATTACCTTGGGCTTTCTGTCAAAATTTATTTCCTTGGATTCATCCGATGTAGTTGCGTGACGCAGACCCGGGAACTCAATCGGATTAATGCCTGCCCTGAGGAGTGCAAGAGCCTCGTCATCAAAGCAGTCATACGTGTGTTCATTGAAAATGCCGGTGGCTTTAAGCGCCAGCGGACTGTCCATATAAACTTCAAAATCCTCGTGTCCTCTGACCAGATGCTGTTCTTTTATCTGACGGATAAAATACAGTATTTCCTGAGTCCTGCCCACAGCAAATGACGGAATGACCACATTGCCGCCACGGTCAAAAGTCCTCTGGATGACCTCTGTCAGCTGCGCAACATAATCAGTTCTTGGCGGATGGCTTCTATCGCCGTAGGTCGACTCAATAATCACATAATCCGCCTCTTCTATTGTCTTCGGATCCCGTACAAGAGGCTGATTAATATTCCCGATGTCTCCCGAAAAGACCAGTTTTCTTCTGATCCCGTCCTCCTCTATCCATACTTCTATCGCAGAAGAGCCGAGCAGGTGTCCGACGTCATTAAAACGGATTTTTATCCCGTCACACACGTCCACACACGTCCCGTAAGGTATCTCCACGAAATGCCCGAGAATACGCTGAGCATCTGCTGTCGTATAATAGGGAACGTATGGTATGTCACCCTTCCTTTTACCTTTTCTGTTTCTCCATTCGGCTTCAAACTCCTGAATGCCGGCAGAATCAAGAAGCATAATATCGCAAAGATCACAGGTTGCCGGCGTTGCGAATATCTGCCCGGTAAAACCGCCGATTGCAAGCAGAGGCAGATTTCCCGAATGATCTATATGTGCGTGAGTCAGAAAAACATAATCTATTTCCGCCGGACTTACCGGCAGCGGCATATTCTCATACAGATTTTTTCCCTGTTCCATGCCGTAGTCAATCAATATATTCTTTCCCGCAGCTTCCAGAAAATGGCAGCTGCCGGTCACTTCATGGTCTGCGCCAATAAAAGTAAGTTTCAAATACCTCACCTCACAATCGCTTTGTAAGCACTCATAACCGTTCCCGGTACTGAGAAGACGACGAAACGCAACGGCGTTATAATCATAGCCGTTATACTTTTATAAAGCCTGTTGCTTCTGGTAATATGCACCGGTATATTGTATAATCAATTAGCAGCTGCAGCAGACCTGCGGAATATTTTCCCGCCTGTCCTGCTCAGATTCCGGTCACCCGGACAATAACCGATCATACTATATCAATTATAACATAATTGTCAGAAAAGAGGCATAACATGAAAAAGATTGTACTTACAGGTGGGGGTACTGCAGGGCATGTAACTCCGAATATAGCCCTGCTTCCCAAACTTCGTGAGCTTGGATATGAAATCAGCTACATCGGTTCCTATGCCGGAATGGAGCAGAAGCTGATAGAGGATTATGATATTCCCTATTACGGAATAGCTACCGGAAAGTTCCGCCGCTATTTCGATCTCAAAAACTTCACTGACCCGTTCAGGGTCCTGAAAGGTGTACTTGAAGCAAAAAAGTATCTGAAACAGATATCGCCGGACATTATTTTCTCCAAAGGCGGATTTGTGGCTGTTCCGGTAGTCCGGGCAGCCAAAAGTCTGGGCATACCGGTCATTACCCACGAATCTGACATGACGCCGGGGCTTGCCAACAGGCTTTGTCTCCCGGCAGCGACAGTTATATGCTGCACTTTTCCGGAAACATTGAAGTCCCTCCCTGCTGAAAAAGCGGTCCTCACCGGCACACCTATCCGTGAGGAGTTAAAGTCAGGATCCCGTGAGGCAGGACTTGCATTCACCGGTTTTGCCGGAGAGAAGCCGATTATCATGGTAACAGGAGGTTCGCTCGGCGCTGTCGCTGTGAACACGGCAGTCCGCAACGCTCTTCCGGAACTCCTCACCCGCTATGATATTGTTCATCTCTGCGGACGCGGCAAGCTGGATGAAAGTCTTGTCGGAACTGCGGGCTACGTCCAGTATGAATACATAAAAGAAGAGCTGCCCGACCTTTTCGCCATGGCAGACCTGATTATCTCCCGGGCAGGAGCAAATGCGATCTGCGAGATTGCAACTCTGAATAAGCCGAACCTTCTGATCCCTCTGCCGTCAAAAGCAAGCCGGGGCGACCAGATCCTGAACGCTCACAGTTTTGAGAGTCAGGGTTTTTCCATGGTCATTGACGAAGAGAATCTGACGACCAAGACATTGATAGACGGAGTAGACGCTCTCTATGCTGACAGGCAGAAATATATCGATGCCATGTCGGCCTCCAGACAAAGTGATGCTGTTGCGGTCATCATTGACCTGATAGAAAAAAACAGAAAAAAATAATGGCAAAGCTTTCATATTAAAGGAGCCTTGCCATTATTCTCTAAACGTAATTGCCTTTCCGGGCGTCAAGAACACCAAGGTGTTCTTGACGCCCGGAAGCAATCAGTCATTAACAGCCGCAAATTCCGCAAGAATCTCATCTCTGGCATCAGCCGTCAGTTCACCCGGTTTCCAGAGAATTCGCTGCTTATCATCAACATATCTGGGAATCAGATGGATATGAAAGTGAAATACTGTCTGTCCTGCTACGGGCTTATTATTCTGAACGACATTGAGCCCGTCGCAGCGGAAAGCCTTCGTGAGTTTTATTGCCATTTTTCTTGCAAGTACCGCTGCCTTCTGAAGAAGTTCATCCGGA
>CAMYVI010000204.1 GCA_947302185.1 uncultured Lachnospiraceae bacterium | reverse complement strand
AAGGAAGAGTGAAATGCCACTCTTCCTTTTTTTTGTTCAATATGTTAGAGTATTACTCAGTATGGGTTTCCGCAGTGTTCGGTCAAGGAGTATCCGATGGCGGAGGTTACCCGTCGGTGTCCGCGTGGAACATTTTACGAAGGGATATTAATACTTCATGGGTTTTTCAACAAATACATTTCTGTTTATATTTCTTCTGGGAACGCTTGCCGTATATATACCAACGGCACTTTTCCTTCCCAGACTGAAGGTCCCGGTTCTTCTGGTCTCTTCTCTGATATTTTATTCGTGGGCGGATGTGACGGCTCTGCCGGTCCTTCTGGCCATGACTCTTATCAATTACGGTTGCGGCATTCTGATAGAAAGATACAGGGCAGCCGGTCAGAGTCGAAACGAGACACTGTTTCTTGCAGTCGGCATTGTTCTTGATCTTGCCATACTGGTTTTCTTTAAGTACGCAAGGTTTATTCTGGGCATTTCATTTATGTCTCTCTCGGGAATCGCCTACCTTGTCGACGTATACAGGGAGAAAGTGAAGGCACAGCGGAATATTATTACATTTGCCCTGTTCATGTCTTTCTTTGTGAAAATTGTAGAAGGTCCGATCGTACGCTATTCCGATGTTACGAGACAGATGAACCGGCCTGAATTCTCAGCAGCAAGATTCACAGAAGGCATACGGCGTTTTTCTGTCGGACTGGCAAAAAAAGTTCTCCTGGCGGACCAAATCGGTGTTGTCGCCCACGATATTCTGGGTACGGCCAACAATTCGCCGGTTCTCGCATGGCTTGGCATTATCAGTTATACGATCCAACTTTATCTCGACTTTTCCGGCTACACGGATATGGCGATCGGTCTGGGCAAGATGTTCGGTATTGATTTCAAGGAAAATTTCAATAATCCGTATATATCCCAGTCTTTGACCGAGTTCTGGCGCAGGTGGCATATGTCACTGTCCAAATGGCTCCGTGATTACTTCTATATTCCGATCGGAGGAAGCAGATCCGGCAATACCTACGTTAACCTGTTCCTCACCTTTCTGCTGGCCGGTTTCTGGCACGGCGCTACGCTTAATTATATTGTCTGGGGCGCCTGGAACGGTATTATCCTGTGTATCGAGCGGTATCTGAAGAAGCATTCTAAAGTCGTACTGCCCGAGCTTATACGGCATGTCATCACGCTTTTTCTGATCATGATCGGATGGGTGTTCTTCTACTTTGAGGATTTCAGCCAGGCTTTAGCTTTTCTGCCGACCCTGTTTGGCCTTAGAAGCACCTGGAATTCAGGGTTCACTCTGAGATGGTATCTGTCTCAGCGCATGGTATTGACTCTTTTGGTGGGTATTATATGCTGCACGCCTACTCTGGACAGGATCGAAGAAAAAATGCGTGAGAACCGCATTTGGGATCTTGCCTATCTTGCTCTCCTCGGCGTGAGCATCATGATAGTCATGAGCAGTACTTTCCAGACATTCCTGTATATCCGCTATTGATTGACAAGTGAGGACAATGAATGAGAAATAAGATTTGTGATCTGATCGTCATAACCTGTTTTGTTGCCATGCTTGCCCTTCCGCTTATTTTCTCGGATAAGGCGGGGGGGAAGCTGCAGGCGGACGAGAACAGATGGAAAGCCAAGGCTCCGTCATCTCTGGTTCCGCATAAGGGGCTGACAAAAGAGATTGAAAATTGGATAGATGATAACTGTGGTGGGAGAGAAATCGCAAAGTCATTTTATAACACGCTGAATTACGGATATCTCAATGAGTTCCGAAGTGATTCCGCCATTGTCATGAATGACTGGTACTATTCACTGGACTCCGAGGACCTTACTCTTAATAATCTCCAGCACAAAGACGTCATGACTGATGATGAGGTGAATACCTTCATCAGCCGCATGCAGGATATTAATAACTATTTTAATGAGCAGGGCATCAAGTTCGGCATGTCTGTCTTTCCCTATAAGGTAGATGTATATCCCGATAATCTGAAAGGCTACGTGACTCAGGTGAGGCCCAATTCCGAAATTAATCTGATGCAGACGATAGCGATCAACTATCCGGAGCTCAACATGAACGTGGTTAATAATGAGCTTAAGGAGGCTGCGGCTGCCGGTAAGCTCGTGTGCTACCGTTCATTCGACGGAGGACATTGGAATGCCCAGGGTGTGAGGTATGGATATGCGTCATTAATGAAACAGATCAGCGGTCTGCTGCCGAAGGAGAATATACGGATCCTTAAGGATGAGGATTTTAATATGGAGATCCTTGAGAGGACTAACACGGTCCTCGGCCAGAAGTTCTCCGAGGAGGATGTCTCATACTCACTGAAAGAGCCGACAGCGGTCCAGCATCAGGAATGGTTCGATATGATCGATTATCAGCCCAACGACCCATGGCGCTCGTACAGGTACTATACGACCGGCGACACATCGAAGCCGGATATACTGATCGTGGGCGATTCATATATCTGGATGCAGATGTTCCCCTGGATTGCAGAGAGCTTTAACAGGAGCGTGTTTATTCACCAGTTCGATGAGGATAATATTCAAAGGATAGTAGACCGCGTCCATCCGGATATAGTTATCTTTGCCGGTCTCACAACGACAGTCGAGGACCTTGTACACTATTCAGCTCTGACAACAGAGAGGACGATGTGGGGAAACATGTTCTTCTGATTTCCTATATCTTGTGGCAGAAAATTATCGGAAACCAATATATAGTGAGCCCCGATTTTCCGCATAAATAAGCGAAAAAATAATGATTTTTTTGTTTGATTTTATGTAAAGTTGTGCGTATAATATGTTTTGTCACCTCGAAAAATCCATAGTTTCGAAGGTGCCTGGGGGAGACCACTTATGTTTTGGAGGGTGAATTGCTTTTTGTGATTACCGTAAGATCGGAGATTAAATCATGGAAGAAGCAATTCTGAAATTTATCAAATATCTGCACAAGACAAAAAAGGCCTCGGCGAATACGGAACAGTCATACAAGAGAGATCTCGATAAGCTTGCGTCCTATCTTGAGAAGGAGCTGGCAGTTGACAGTTGGGGAGCTGTCACAGCCACAAATCTCAATTCGTATATGCTCTATATGGAGGAGCAGAATTACGCGGCGTCATCCATATCAAGAAGTGTGGCTTCGATCAGGGCATTTTTTGGCTATCTATATAAAAAGAATCTGATCGCGGACAATCCGTCCGATGAACTTCATCCGCCGAAAGTCGAAAAGAAAGTGCCGGATATTCTTACCGTATCGGAAGTGGAAAAACTGCTTGCGCAGCCATTGCGGGATACAGCAAAGGGCATGAGGGACCGGGCTATGCTCGAACTGCTCTATGCGACCGGGATCCGGGTATCTGAGCTGATCAGTCTCAGAGTATCGGATGTGAATCTTAAGATGGGTTATATTAGCTGCCGGGACAGGGACCGTGAGAGGGCGGTGCCGTTCGGCAATGCAGCCAGATCAGCGCTTACGGAATACCTTGAAAATGCCAGAGATTTGTTCCCTGAGGCTTCGGAAAACGACGTCCTCTTTACAAATGTGCAGGGAAGAAAGATGAGCAGACAGGGGTTCTGGAAACTGCTGAAAGGTTATGCGCAGGAGGCGGGCATCGAGAGAGATATCACTCCTCACACGTTGAGACACAGCTTTGCCGCTCATATGATTGAGAACGGGGCTGATCTTCGAAGTGTACAGGAGATGCTCGGACATTCTGATATATCCACAACACAGATCTATCTGAATCTGAATATCGGCAAAATGCGTGATGTCTACGAAAAAGCGCATCCGAGACACTGAAACAGAGTACGGGAACCTAAGGGCTGCCGCGCAAACACCGCAGAAGTTTACAGTCACAGTGAGAACTGTGAAGGGAATTTTTGCAGATGAGCGCGGCAGTCTCATTTTTTTGTCAGTTATTTCCAAGGATGGATCCGACTTTATACAAGAGCGGGAAATCTCCGTAAAACAATCCGCATTGTTTAAAATGCGCTACAACCACGGCGGTGTGTCTGCTATAATAGAAATGACGGATGTTGACTGAATCTGGCGTATATTCGATAAGGCTTAGAGGGCTGTGATGCAGGAACCGGCAGCAGACCTTTTCGAGGAACGAAATACTCGAAGAACGAGCGACAGTGGGGAGGCGGCTGTAAGCAGCTTCGCGCAAGGAGGGAGAAATGCGTAAGTCTGCATGCCTGGGAGGACATAGGGCAATAATCAGGGCGGATGTACATGTACACAGTTCATTTTCCGCAGATTCTGAGACAGCGATGGAAAATCAGGTGAGAGCTGCCATCACTGCCGGTGTTAATGTGCTCTGTTTTACCGACCATATCGATTACGATTATCCTGTGCACGGCACAGTCTATGATTTTGATGCTGCTGAGTATCAGCGCGAGATTGAAAGACTCCGTGAAATATACGGAAAGAATATTGAAATACTGATGGGTGTGGAACTTGGTATGCAGAAACATCTCGGTGGGCGTTATAAAAAGCTGCTTGACGACTATCCCTTTGATTTCAGCATCGGAATATTTTGAGGATCTGCTTGCGGATGTGCGTCTGTTCCACAGCTTCGACTGTCTCGGTCATCTCGACTATGTGGTGCGGTATGGCCGTCACAGGGCGAGAGAGTACAGCTACAGGGCCTATGCGGACGTTATTGATGAGATCTTGAAACTTCTCATCAGATACAATATCGCTATTGAGATCAACACGGCAGGGCTCAGGAAGATGATCGGTTTTCCGAATCCCCATCCGCTGGTGCTGAAAAGATACAGGGAAATGGGCGGTACTCTGGTCACGATAGGCTCCGATGCACACAAAACGGCACATGTCAGCTGCCAATTTGACGAAGCTGTCAATATACTGCGGAACTGCGGCTTTACCCATTATGCATATTATGTAAAACGAAAGCCAAAATTCGTAAAAATCTGAGAAAAATGCGTAAAAAACATGAAATATTTCTTGTATTTTTAGTCAAGTTTGAGTACAATGGTTACAAGGGTTTTATACCTCAAGTAATGTATATCAAATAATTTTCACAGGAGGAT
>CAMYVI010000203.1 GCA_947302185.1 uncultured Lachnospiraceae bacterium | reverse complement strand
AGGAAGGTGCTTCGCACCATGCGCGGCGCGGCAAGAACGCCAAGGCGTTCTTGATGACGTCTCTGTCTGTGAAGGAACTGAACGTACTCAGAACAGACCGGTAATTTTACCGTCGGCATCGATATCGATTCTCTCGGCAGCCGGATGTTTCGGTAAACCGGGCATTGTCATGATATCTCCTGTAAGAGCAACAATGAACCCTGCACCGGCAGATACTTTGAGATTTCTTACAGTAATATCGAAATCTGAAGGAGCACCGATTTTGGCTGCGTCATCGCTGAAACTGTACTGTGTCTTCGCTACGCAGACCGGCATTTTGTCAAATCCGAGATCTGTCAGCTGTTTAGCCTGTTTAGCGGCAGCAGGAGTAAGAACTGCCTTATTTCCGTGATAAATCTTCTGCGTGATAGCGTCCAGCTTTTCCTCGATGGACATATCGGTGTCATAAGCAAATGTAAAGTTGTCACGCAGATTTTTTTCCGCACTCAGATCACAGAGCCTTATAACTTCCTCTGCCAGAGCGATACCGCCCTCTCCGCCTTTTGCCCAGACTTCCGAAAGTGCAACATTCACACCGGCCTTACGGCATTCTGCTTCCACCAGATCAAGCTCGGCTTTCGTGTCTGTCGGGAATGCATTGATCGCAACGACGCACGGAAGATGATATACATCAGTAATATTACGGACGTGCTGCATAAGATTCGGAAGTCCTTTTTCGAGGGCTGCCAGATCTTCTGTCGTGAGTTCGTTCTTCGGAAGTCCGCCGTGCATCTTCAGAGCCCTGACCGTTGCAACCACTACAACAGCTGACGGTACGAGGCCGCCCATTCTGCACTTGATATCGAGGAATTTCTCTGCACCGAGATCCGCGCCGAATCCGGCTTCCGTCACACAATAATCGGCAAGCTTGAGAGCAGTCTTCGTAGCACGAATAGAGTTGCATCCGTGTGCAATATTTGCGAAAGGTCCTCCGTGAACGATGGCCGGAGTATGCTCCAGTGTCTGCACAAGGTTAGGCTTGAGTGCGTCCTTAAGAAGGGCTGCCATAGCTCCCTGGGCTTTCAGATCACCTGCTGTGACCGGTTTCTGTGTTGCCGGCGTTCCGTAAGTGTATCCTATTATTATTCTGGAGAGTCTTTCTTTCAGGTCTGAAAGGTCATCTGCGAGACACAGAACTGCCATGATTTCTGATGCAACAGTGATGTCGAAACCGTCTTCCCTTGGCATACCGTTCGGCTTTCCGCCGAGACCGTCGACTACCATACGAAGCTGGCGGTCATTCATGTCCACACATCTCTTCCATGTAATCTTTCTCGGATCAATTCCGAGCTCATTGCCCTGCTGAATATGATTATCGATCATAGCGGCAAGCAAATTGTTCGCTGCGCCGATGGCATGGAAGTCACCTGTGAAGTGCAGATTGATATCTTCCATCGGAACGACCTGTGCATAACCGCCGCCTGCAGCGCCGCCCTTGATTCCGAAAACCGGTCCGAGTGACGGCTCACGAAGTGCCACGACGACATTCTTTCCGAGTCTTGTCATTCCGTCTGCGAGACCAACGGTCGTTGTCGTCTTGCCTTCTCCTGCCGGAGTAGGGGTGATTGCGGTAACAAGAATCAAATGACCGTCTTTTCTCTCATCGGCTCCCGGGATGTTTCCAAGATCGATTTTAGCCTTGTAATTTCCGTAGAGTTCAAGTGCTTCTTCCGGAATGCCCGCTGTTTTCGCGACTTCTGTGATCTTCTCCATTACGTTTGCCTGAGCGATTTCAATATCAGTCAAATCGATACCTCCGTTTTACATAAAAATGTTTGATACATCATAGTTCCCTGCGGAACTTCCGATAAATAAGTTTACAACCACCGTTTTAAAATGTCTATAGGAAGCTTTTGATATAGATTTCCTGTCATTTGACCGTTAATAAGTGAATTTTCACTATCAGGCGCCTTACTTTCTGTAAGCAAGCCCGCAGTTCCTGCAGATTTCGAGAACTGCGTCCGCTTTGTTGAGAGAATAGAAATGTATTCCGTTTATCCCCAAAGCTATAAACTCATATACCATCTTCGTTGTATACTCTATTCCGTATTTTCTGAAATCCTCGTCATTGTCATTATAATGTCTTGAGATCAACTCCGCCAAAGGCTGAGGGATCGAGCATCCGTTCATGGAAAGGCACATCTTGATAATAGAATTCTTATTCAGGACCGGCATGACGCCTACGTCAATCGGTATGGTGACACCGCATTTCCTGATAGTGTCCATCCATCTCTTAAAACCTTCTACATCATAGCAGAGCTGAGTGGTCAGGAAATCGGCTCCTGCGTCCTGTTTCATGCGGAGATGCGCTATATCTTCGGCGAAGGTCTCTGCTTCGATATGTTTTTCGGGTGCGCCGGCCATTCCGATTACGAACTTATCGCCGTATTCCTCTCTGAGGAAAGCAATAAGTTCACTCGCATGAATAAAATCACCGCGGGTGCCTTCCCATCCCTGGGGTATGTCTCCTCTGAGTGCAAGAATATTGTCGATACCGAGTTCGAGGCATCTGTCCATCTGACTTCTGATGTCGTCTTTTTTGCTTCCTATGCAGGTGAAATGCGAAAGCGGTATTGACTTTCCGGAATCAACAATAGCCTTGCAGATTTCCATATGCCTTCCGGCATTTGTTCCCCCTGCTCCATATGTACAGCTGATAAAGTCCGGCTGCATGGTGTAGAGCCTGTCGAGAATTTTTATCAGAGGATCAAGCGGTTTGTCCTCCTTGGGAGGAAAGACCTCAAACGAAACACTCAACCTGCTTTTCATAATATCGGGGATTCTCATAATGACCTCCTTGTTATCAGAAATATACACAAGGAATACAGACAGCATTACTACCGTATAATAAGTTTTGGTATCTGACAGTCCTTTGTGCCGGAAATTTATTCCTAATCTATGATATCAGCTTTGCCATATCAATGCAAACCGGTTTCTGTAAAAGTATCTTAATATTTGTTTATCACTCTGGACATATCTTTGTGATAGACTATTACCCGGTTATTTTGATTTAGGAAGGTCTTATATGGAATACTACTTTAATCTGAACTCCGGCCATCAAATGCCCTGCCTCGGACTTGGTCTGTATAAAATAACAGCACCCGGAGAAGCTCAGCGGGTGATTGCAGATGCAGCAAGCATCGGTTACAGACTTTTTGACACCGCATCTGCTTTCAAGAATGAAGCTGATGTAGGAGACGGAATCCGAAATTGCGGTGTTCCCAGAGAAGAGTTGTTCGTTACCACGAAGATTTGGAATACTGCACAGAGAATCGGTAACATCGAAGAAGCCTTTAACCGTTCTCTTGAACGCATGGGGCTTGATTATGTCGATCTCTATACGATTCATTGGCCGATACCCGGATGTTCGATTGATACCTGGCATGTAATGGAAAAGATATACCGTTCGGGGAGAGCGAAATCTATCGGTGTTTCCAATTTTACCGAGCACGACCTTAAGCTTCTTATGGATAATTCCGAAGTCGTTCCGGCGGTAAATCAGATAGAATTCCATCCGCTTTATTACAGACCGGCGATAATTGACTTTTGTCAACAGAACGGAATTGCTGTACAGGCGTACGCACCTCTCGCAAGAGGCTCCTATCTTCACAGGGAAATTCTCACAAAACTTGCCGAGAAATATAATCGCAGCGAAGCGCAGATCGGTCTTCGCTGGATTCTTCAGCACGGATGCGGTGTAATCCCGAAAACTGTGCGGATAGATAAGCTGCTTGAAAACAGTCAGATATTTGACTTTGAACTGACAGACATAGAGATGTCTGCAATTGATTCAATAAATGAGGGTTATCGAGTGACGAGCATACCGGAAGATTTACAGAATTTCCTTCTTTGATTAATAGTAAAAGAAAAAGGCGGCAGCCGCTATGAATTCATGACTGAATCATACCGGCTGCCGCTTATAATTTTCTTAAGATTCGATGAAAAAGATCAGTTCAGCTTCTCCAGCTCTCAGGAAGGTCCTCATCCTTTAAAAGAACTTCTGACTTTCTGCTGCGCCGCATGAGTTCTCTCACACTTTCCTGAGGAGTTTTTCCTTCGAACAGAACCTGGTTAACAGCTTTTGTGATCGGAAGTTCCACATCATATTTCTCAGCGAGGGCAAGAGCTGCTTTTGCGGAGTATACGCCTTCAACGACCTGTCCGACTTCCTTCATAGCTTCTTCCATAGATTTGCCCTGTCCGATCATTATACCGGCTCGTCTGTTACGGCTATGCATTGAGGCACAGGTGACGATCAGATCACCTATGCCGGACAGTCCCTGAAGAGTTTGGAGCTTAGCTCCCATTCGAATGGCAAGCCCTCCTATTTCATGTATTCCCCTGGTGATAAGGGCAGCCTTGACATTGTCTCCGTATCCCATTCCGTCTGCCATGCCCGCTGCGAGGGCAATAACATTTTTGAGCGAACCGCCAAGCTCGACTCCGAGAACATCGGGGCTTGTATAAACCCGAAATACAGGGTTCATAAAGACGGATTGCACGTACTCTGCCATTTTTCGATCATAAGACGCGGAAATAATGGTCGTAGGCAGGCCGATGATTACTTCCTCCGCATGTGTCGGACCCGAAAGAGCTCCGATTATAGCATCAGGGAAAATTTCCTCAAGAATTTCGGCCTGCGTGAGAAGAGTACTCTCCTCTATTCCTTTCGTTACAGTCACGATTTTCTGCCCCGGTTTTACATAAGGCACCATCTTGAGAGCGGTACTTCTTGTGAAAGGGGATGCAACAGCCATGACTATCAGATCTTTATCCTTCAGAACATCTTCCATGTCGGATGTAAAGGTCATCGCCTCCGGGAGTACCACATTCGGAAGATTCGGATGTATATGTGTCCGGGTAAGTGATTCTGCTTCTTCTTTGAAAGGACTCCACATCTTTACAGTGTGACCGTTGTTACAGAGAAGTTTTGCAAGGCCCGTACCCCAGGTGCCAGAACCGATAACCGCAATATTTGCCATAATAATCCTCCTTCATTGTGATAAGACTGGCAGATACTCTA
>CAMYVI010000202.1 GCA_947302185.1 uncultured Lachnospiraceae bacterium | reverse complement strand
ATGAAAGGTATTCTTCGGGACGCAGAGGTCGCAGGTTCAAATCCTGTCGCATCGATTTTTTAATGCCCGGAAATTGCTGATAAATAAGCTGTTTCCGGGATTTTTGTTTATGTTAACCTCTGTGCCTTATTTTTGGCGAGTCACGAATTTAGTCACGAATTTACGCATTTTTTCGTGTAGAGACAGGATAAGTTCATTACAAGGAAGCAGTACAGTACGATACCGCCGACGGTGGAGTATACACTTGCGAATAGAGGAAGGACACTGATTCCGGCACTGGAGTCGGTATATAAATGGGCGGATGAACAGATGAAGATTATCGTCAGCATTAAAAGAGGCAGAAAAGGAAGTCGGATTCGAAATATTCACAAGAAGTCGCAGTGATGTTGCCTTGACGAAGGAGGAAACTGATTGAACGCATCACGGTGTACGACGATTACTTAAACGTTGAATCCAAATTCGGAATAGCGATCGATGTGCGGCTGTAAACCTGCTCATCACGAGGCGCTCCCCTTGCGGGAGTGTCTTTTACGTTCAGGGGATGGAAGAGCGGGCAGAAATGTGGTATTGTGATTAAGTTATAGGTTAATTGAGAAAGGGGAACAGATGCTGCTCAACAATGTCGAATCGGACATGAAAACAAGACTTGAGGAGGAAGGAATCACACAGAAGGAGCTCGCCTGGCAAATCGGTGTGTCCCTTCCCTATGTGAACCGGATTACCCGCGGCAGGGAGCAGCTGGTCAATAAAACTTTTTTAAAGATGATGGACGAGCTCGGCTATGATGTAGAGCTGACATATAAGAAAAAGGTATCCGGGTGATGCGTCGAAAATTCGGTATTTGTCGGGGATACGGAAAAACGATCCGGCAGAAAGAGAAATAATATGGGTTGCGAAACAGAGAATTTTGTTTTTGTCATAGAAGACGGAGTGCTGAAAAAGTTTTACCTGAAAACCAACTGCCGCTATTTGATCGTTCCGGAGGGGGTCCTGGAGCTCGATTCCGGGATTTTTCGCGACAACTTGAAATTCAGGGTCGTCCTGCTTCCTGATAGTTTGAAGCGGATCGGGGATGGCGCGTTCGAATACGCAGAAGCGCTTTCCACTCTCCGTATCCCGGAGAACGTCACGGATATCGGAATCCGTGCGTTTTCAGGCTGCTTCAAGTTGAAAAGCATCGCGCTGCCGAACCGTATGCAAACTATCGGGGAAGGAGCCTTTTATTGCTGCCGCTCACTTGAAAGTTTGATTATACCGGAAGGAATATCGGTGATCGGATCCGAAATGTTTTCTCAATGCAATTCTCTGAGAAGTGTGATACTCCCAAGCAGTCTGAAAACTGTTGCGGATAAGGCTTTCGAGGGATGTGTATCATTGGAAAGCCTGACAATTCCGGAGGGGGTGAGGGAAATAGGTATTCAGACGTTTTACAGATGCACATCTCTGAAAAGCGTTGTTCTTCCAACCGGAATGAAGAAAATCGGCAAAGAGGCATTTTGGGGATGCCGGTCTTTGGAAAGACTGACTATGCCGGAAGGCGTAAATGAGATTGGAAAATATGCTTTTCGAGAATGCCTCTCCCTGAAAAAAGTTCATATGTCTGCGTCCGTCAGGTCTGTCGGCCCATGGGCTTTTGAAAAATGCAAACAGCTTGAAAGCATCACCGTTGATCCGGATAATCCGTTCTTTGCTTCCTGCGATGGTGTATTATATGACAAAAAAATGACAACACTGCTGCAGTACCCGCAGGCCAGGCGTGAAGAGCGGTTTGAGATTCCTCAGGGAGTCAAACAGATCGCAGCGTATGCTTTTAAAGACTGTGAATACCTGCGGCAGATCATCATGCCGTCAACAATGGAAAGCATCGGCGAACAAGCTTTTGAGGGCTGCTATTATCTCCGTGATGCTGCTATTCCCGCAAATGTCACAGATATCGCTGAGCATGCGTTCGGGTATTTCTATCATGTCAAAACAATTTACGGCAGTCCACGATCTGCCGCCGCACGTTTCGTGGAAAAGCACAGTATCCGATTTCAAACAAAGCCCATGGACCCGCTGCCGGAAGACCTTGAGATATCAGGGAACAAATTCGTAAAGTACCATGGGATCCAAAGAAATGTTATTATTCCCGATGGTATCACTGTCATAGGGAAAGATGCATTTAGGGGTTCTGATGTTCAGAAGGTCTGTTTCCCGGATGGTATAACGGATATCGAAAACGGCGCCTTTGCGTATTGCCGGCTCTCCTCAGTCAATCTTCCCGGGAGCGTCAGAAAAATCGGTTCGGAAGCATTTCAACGGAACCTTGGGCTACGGGATGTCGTTATCCCTGACGGCACAGAGGAAATTGGAAGGCTTGCTTTTAATGAATGCAGCAGCTTGAAATACCTGACGATTGGCAGCAGTGTAAGGCACATTGATAATGGAGCTTTTCTGAATTGCAAACATCTCCGCTCTGTTACGATTCCTCCGTCTGTCACAGAGATCGGATACCAGGCATTCGGTTTTTATTTTCAAAATCCTCTTTTGGGGGAGCATCGCCACAGGATAAAAAAATTCAAGATACGTGGAAAAAAGGGCACAGAAGCCGAGCGATACGCCCGTGAAAACAGATTGTTTTTTGAAGAACTTTTGTAAATCCCGTGATGGTTGATGGCAAATATGAAGATATTCTGAAGTGAACAAAATTTTAAGAGGGCGCACTTCCTGTATTTCATCCCTTCTCGTATAAGTGAAATATAGAGCAAAATGAGGGAAAAATAGATTGGAAAGAACAGATTTAGAGCTGGCTTCTCAAAAGCGGAAGACGCACTTAAAGCAGGAAGAGACATGGAGTGAAGTAGTACAGACATGAAAACAGCGGCACAGTTAAAAGCGCTTCTTGAAAGTATCGACCGAAAAAGCTACCCGGCTTATAAGGAGACGCGCGGCAGTTATCGGTTCGACGGTTACATCTTAAATATCGAACATGTCCAGGGGGATCCGTTCGCATCTCCGTCAAAGCTGTCTATTGCGGTAGATGGGGCCTTTAGCGGCTTTCCTGTGGAGTGTTATAAGGAAAAACACAGGAGGATCGCCCTTGCGGACCTCTTGCTTCGTGCGTTCGGACAGGCAATCAGTGAGGGAGGCCGCCGACATGCGGGCTCGGGGAAGAGCGGCCTTATCATCGTGAGCCGCCCCGGACAGGAAATCCTCGAGAGAAGCGCGCTCGTTATACGGGAAAAGGACGGACAGGTGCTTGTCCGCTTTGAAGTCGGTTTTCCCGCAGCCGGCAGAAGTATACGAAGCGGAGAACTCATCACGATTCTTTATGATATTCTGCCGGATATTGTAAAAAGAACCCTGCTGTACCGGGCATGGAAGAAGGCGGATGTCTTTCGCCGCATGGAGCTGGCAGATAATCAAAAGTGCATCCGGGAAAGTCTGGAATCATTCGGTCTCTGCGCATTTGTGGCGAACGGGGCAGTGCTTCCGAGGGAGAGCGGTGTGTCGGCGAGACCGATGCGGGGGGCGGTCGCATTTGCATCCCCCTCATCTATGTCCGTGACGATTCCGCTGCCGGGTGGAAAGAGCATCACCGGTATGGGTATAAGGCGCGGCATTACTCTCATCATCGGCGGAGGATATCATGGGAAGTCGACCCTGCTCCGCGCGATAGAACTCGGCGTTTATGACCATGTGACCGGTGACGGACGGGAGTACGTGATCACGGATCCGACCGCCTTTAAGATCCGGGCGGAGGATGGGCGGAGCATTCGAGGAACAGACATTTCTGCGTTTATCAGCAATCTTCCGAACGAAAAGGACACAAAATTGTTTTATACGGAGGACGCGAGCGGAAGCACGTCGGAGGCTGCAAATGTCATCGAAGCCCTCACGCACGGCTCACGCCTTCTCCTCATCGACGAGGACACCTGCGCAACAAATTTTATGATCAGAGATCCTCTGATGCAGATGGTGGTTGCCCGCGACCGTGAGCCGATCACCCCTTTCCTTGAGAAGATGCGGAGTATCTGTGATGATCTGGGCGTTTCCATCGTGCTGGTCGCCGGAAGTCAGGGAGAGTTTTTTCATGTAGCGGACACGATTGTGCAAATGGATGCCTACGTTCCCGTCGATATCACGCGGGAAGCCCGCAGGATCGCCGCAGACTATTCCGGGGAGAAACCGGTATCTGACCGTATGGAGCTCGAACCGGATCTGCGGCGGCCTATAAGGAATCCCCGGATGTGCGGTGACAGGGTCAGGGTGAAGGTGCAGGGGAAAGATGCATTCATGGCGGAACACGAGACGGTGGATATCCGTTGTCTTGAGCAGGTAGTCGACGCTGAGCAGACTCAGGCAATTGCGAAGATTATTATATATATGCATCAAAGGCTCTTTGACGGAAAGAAGACACTGCCGGAGTGCATGGGCATCATAAAGGACTCTCTCGACAGAGAGGGACTTGAGTTCCTCGGCACGGAGCGGGATGTTCCGTGTAATCTGGCCATGCCGAGGACAGCGGAGATTTCGGCGGCGGTCAACAGGTGCAGGTGGACGAAGATGGAAGGCCGTAAGAAAACCTGAATTAACTTTTCGCTTCAAGATTCGGAATTCGGAAAGATGTTTACACAAAAGAAGCCAAAACATTTTTTGACGGAAACAGATATGTGCCGGACGATTTCGACACAATCGAACTTGCGTGATAAACGGCATTAGAAAGAACTGTTCCTAATTCTCATTATATGGATTGAAAAATTGTGCAACAATAATAAAATTTAGTGTCTAATATGCTGACAAAAATCCCAAAAACAGGTATAATAGACTAAAAATATTCTCGAGGAGGAACAGGAAATGATACCCGAAAGATTTCAGGACTACTTTTTTAATGACCGGGACTATCTGCCTGAAACCTATGAGGTGGAGGACAAAGAGCGTGAAAAGCTAATCAGACAGCTCGCTGCTCTCATTACGGATGATCTCGGCATGGCGGGAAAGCCAAATAAAATCAGCAATGATGAACCTGACTTCTGGCTGCTTGACAAGCTACTCACAACAGAAGAAGTCAAATTCATGCTCAACTTCAAAAAGAAGAGGACGGTCA
>CAMYVI010000201.1 GCA_947302185.1 uncultured Lachnospiraceae bacterium | reverse complement strand
AGCCCGTCGTTATCTTTTTCTGGAAGCCCCAGAGTACCGCGTTATAGAAGACATGGTTCTTAGGAACATCCGGGAACGGTGCCTTGGCTACCGCTTTCGGTGCCGGCTTGCCCTTAAGTCTCCATAGGAACATCATGCACTCGCCGCGGGTCACGTTGCGGTTGACTCCGAATGTTCCGTCGGAATAGCCTTTGGTAATACCTTTCTGAGAACCCCAAAGGATCGCCTTGTAGAAAGTATGTGTCTTCGGAACGTCCTTGAACGGAGATTTTGAGACCGCTTTCGGCTCCTTCTTGCCCGCATATCTCCAGAGGAACATCATCATTTCTCCGCGTGTGCAGTTCTTATCGATTCCGAAAGTGCCGTCCGGATAACCTTTGGTGATGCCGGCATTTGCAGCCCAGTAGATTGCGTTGTAATAAGGATGTTTCGGGTTCTGGACATCCGAGAATCCGGCAGAGGGCTTGGGAGTCGGTGTGGCACCTATTTGCTTCCAGCCGGCATACATGTCGAAGTTTTCGGAACAGTTTTCACTTCCTTCTTTCTGGAAAATGTTGTTAGCATTAATATACTTTTTAAAATCGCTATTCATATCAACGGAATCGGCCGCAATGACAAGTTTTGTGCAGGCCTTATCCGCGTACCATCCGGTAAACTCGTATCCGCTGCGGACAGGTGTGTGCTCTGAGAAATCGAAGGCATAACCATAACGACCGTCGTCTTCATACCAGTTGCTTCCTCTGCCAATTCTGTATTTGTATACCTGTATTGATTCATTTACATTATCGACAGTTCCGCCATTTCCGTTCAGTGATACTGTCCGGGCTTCCTGATATTTGAAGTGAATCTTGATCGGATCTTCCTCGCTTCCCTTCATTTTATTCTCAAACGCCCCACTATAATCATCCGCGCCGTCGAAAAAGAATCTCCACTGCGATGTCATACGATCCGCACTGAACTCAATGCATTTCGGGCTATAATTTCTGTCCGCCTTGGTTTCATTTATAAATCCTACGTCCTCGAAGCGATATCCCTTGATCTTAGGATGATGGATCGTAAATATCGGACCAATTACTGTCTGTCCATCAATCGGGTTATAGTTGCAGGAGAGATCTTCCGCATAGATGACTGTAGGATTATCGCCGGCATATACTTTGCCCGACAGATTCGTTATATCTTCGCTATTACCATAGCCTAAGTCATTTTCAAACGTATATTCTACAGGGTGATATTTAGGCACACCAACCCACACCATGGTGGATGCCTGCCAGTAGCTGGCTTCATGGACCCCCTGTAGCCGATCGTATTGAACCGCATATCTACTGGTATATCCATTACCACTTCCCGAATAATTAAATAAGACAGGGGTATCTACAACAGTAACCTCCGTAACATAATTATATGGCACCAACTCTCCAAGTTTTACAGAGTCTGAGACTAACAGTGGTCCTGTCCTGTCTCCTTTTTGCAGATTGAGCCACTCCTTATTCTCATTCATCAGTACTTTTCCCGGGATCCCATGGTCGCCATCCTCCCCCGGATGTGGATCGACCTCCCCAATAATCTGAAGCTTATCACCGGGATACAATATTCCCACGCCCTGCATGTAATCAGCGTATCTGGCGTTTTTTAACGGATAGTTGTGTTCATTCAGATCCAGAAAATATGTCTTCGAACTTCTTGGATTAGCCGGGCCGCTCTGCATAGTAGTAGCTCTCCCGACATATTCGCCGTCCTGTGATGATTTGGATGCCTGCACGGGTGCAGTTGCAGATACAAGCTCCTCGTCAGCCAAGGCCTGATCGGCCTCAGTTTCAGCATCAACCTGTTCCGGAGTTTCCGCCTCCGAAATGCCGCTTACGTCATCAATCTCAGGTGCCGCATCTACATCCTCCGGGACCGCTTCTGCCACTGAAATGATCTCATCTGACGCGTATACAACAGACATCGGTATGCATGACAGACATAACGCTGCGGCTGTAATTAAGGAAATCAGTCTTTTCATTCTCGTTTTCATACGCTCTCCTTTCCGGCAAGTGACAATAACGTCCATTCCTTTGCCATACCCAATTTATACTTACCGCACAATAAAAATCAGACTTTTCTATTATCTGCCTGTTATTTATTTATTGTACCATAGCAGAAGAATTTGCTACAACAATTTCAAAGAATTAACCGTCATTAACAGAATTCACGCGAAAGAGGCGGTTCTTTTTTTCGTGGGATTTTTCACGTAAAAACTGCTAACAAAAGAATCGTCCCTTTCGCGTAGTCTCTTTCCATGTTATAGTAGTCACACTATGAAATTACTCAGACTCACATTCGGCAAAAAATTCATACAGAGAACCATGATGATCGCTCTCCCGATCATGCTCCAGACCGGCATCACCAACCTGGTGAACATGCTTGACAACATCATGGTCGGCAGAATCGGCACGGACCCCATGACCGGTGTTTCCATCGTCAACTCACTGCTTTTCGTGTGGAACCTGTGCGTATTCGGCGGACTCTCCGGTATCGGTATCTTCACCGCACAGTACTGCGGCAAGGGCGACCACGAAGGCACCCGCCGGACATTCCGCCTGCAGCTCGTCCTCTCGGCCCTGCTCGTCGCCGCCGGACTCATTCTCTTTTTCGCGCGCGGCGAATTCCTGATCAGCCTCTATCTTCACGAAGACGGCGGTGGCGGCTCCGTCGCCGAAACCATGAAAGCCGCCCTTCTTTACCTGAGGATCATGTGCGTGGGCTTTCTGCCATTTGCGGTCACGCAGGCCTACTCCACGACGATCAGGTCCCACGGCGAGACCGTTGCGCCCATGGTCGCATCCGCCATTGCAGTCGCCGTAAACCTGGTCGGCAACTACATCCTCATTTTCGGCAAATGCGGTGCCCCTGCACTCGGTGTCGCAGGCGCTGCTCTGGCAACTGTCATCGCAAGATATGTGGAATTCTTCTACATTGTGATCTGGACCCACCGAAGTTCCGCCCGATTGCCGTTCATCACCGGCGTCTTCCGGAGCATGTACGTGCCCTGGGAGCTGACGCTTGCCTGCATCGTGAAAGGCACTCCGCTCCTCCTGAACGAAGCCCTGTGGTCCGGCGGGCAGGCCATGCTCACTCAGTGCTACAGCGTTCGAGGGCTCTCCGTCGTATCTGCCTTCAATATTTCTCAGACGATTGCCAATGTCTTCAACGTCGCCTTCATCGCCATGGGCTCCGCGACGTCGATCATCATCGGGCAAAAGCTCGGCGAGTGGGGCGAGGAACGTGCAGATGATCTCATGGAAGAAGCCTGGAAACTCACGCTGTTCTCAGTTTTTCTGTGCATCATCTCCGCAGCCGGAATGCTGACTTTATCTCTCTTCTTTCCGCGGATCTACAATACAACGGACGAGATACGGAAATTGGCGACAGGTCTCATCTGCATCGCCGCTCTTTCCATGCCGGTCCACGCGTTCAACAATGCGTCCTATTTCATCATCCGGTCGGGAGGAAAGACCTTTATCACGTTCCTTTTCGACTCCTGCTTCTGCTGGGTCGTCTCCATCCCGGCAGCATTCTTTATGGCTCACTATACGGCGATTCCGATTCTTCCCATGTATGCGCTGGTCATGTCAACGGAGCTGATCAAGGTCGTGATCGGGCTTACTCTGGTGAACAAAGGCATATGGATCAGGGATATTACCGTGTGACTTGTGCAAGATTTGACTGCTTTTTCAATTGGATTGTTTTGAATTCGGTGTTTTCATACTATATAATCTGTTACTGGAGCAAAGACTATATACATTCGATCCGAATGTTCGTCAGTCGGCGCAAGCTTAACGCCTGCGCATTTGTCTCGCAGTTATTACATGATCAAATGGATTGCAGATATGAACAAACACCGTGACCCCTACTGGGACAACTTAAAATTCGTTCTTATATGCCTTGTTGTGTTAGGGCATTTTCTTCTTCCGGTGAAGCCGAAAGGCCAGCTCGCCCGTACAGCGTTTTACTGGATCTACCTGTTTCACATGCAGGCATTTGTATTCGTATCCGGATACACTTCCAAAAGCTATGTCCGCAAAGACGGGAAAGAAAAAAAACTGACAGGTTTTCTGATCACCTTCCTTACATTTACGGTCTGCATCGAACTCATAGAGTTCATATTCACACAGGGAATCAGACCCAAAGTATTCGTGACAATCACCGGCGCACCGTGGTACATGCTGGCTATGTTTTTCTGGTATCTGCTGCTGCCCCTCGTTGCGCGCCTTCGACCGACGATCACGCTGCCGGCCGCCGTGCTCACGTCTGTCGTGTGCGGATTCATCCCCGCATGCGGTGACTTCCTGAGCCTGTCGCGCACGATTGTTTTCTTCCCGGCTTTCTTAGCCGGTTACTATTTTGACGGCAAATTGCTGCAGAAAATCGACCGCCGAAGCATAATTCTCGCTTCCGCATTCCTGATTTCAGTATTTTTGGTGCTGTTTTTCTATCGGGACATAGCCAAAGATTTCCTGAAGATCATTTACGCCAAGAGTTCCTATTCGGAGCTGGAAATTTCAAATATGACCGGTTCCTTATACAGACTCCTTTGGCTCGCTGTCTCCGCTGCTATGACGATCGCTCTCATGATCATCATACCGAAGCGGGAAATGCGTTTCACCTACATCGGAAGTCGGACTCTCAGCGTATACATAGTACACCGGCTCATCAGAGACGTCCTTAAGTACGCCGGGCTGTACCGTTTTCTCGGGAGCAACATAAAGCTTCTTGCTGTCAGCGTCCTGCTGTCCGTGGTGATTATATATCTAACGTCCTCTGATCCTGTGTTTAATCTGGTGAACAGAGTGTTCCGCCTCGGCGCGATGCCGTGGCGCAGGTCGTCTTCGGCGCGGGCTTAATATAATTTCTTTTAAACTGTCGGCCTTGGTTTTGGTCGACAGTTTTTTTCACTCTGACATAATCCCCCACGAGAATTCTGCGTCAGAGATTAAAAAAAGAAAAAGCTGCCACATATGTGACAGCCCTTCATTTTATCCTCAATTTATAGTATCTGATTATTAATCCTTCTTAAGAGAATAAGCCTCGCCCGGAACAAGCACCTTAAGGCGCTCCGGA